>NZ_PNDH01000042.1:0-39700 GCF_005887175.1 Pseudoalteromonas sp. S1612
TCTATTATTATGTTAATAGTCATGTGTAAATTTGTAATATGGGTCGTTAGCTCAGTTGGGAGAGCATCGCCCTTACAAGGCGAGGGTCACTGGTTCAAGTCCAGTACGACCCACCATTCTTTGAATGGTGCATATTACAAAAATCTAAATCCTCCAGTACCACCTTCCATTTTAATATTCATTATCCTCCACTCTTTTAGTTCAATTTCAGTATTAATTACCATTTAGAAATTCGTTACCAAGTAATTCTTCGGTTTCAAAAAATCAGTATTCCAATCACATACCAAAAATTTATCTTTCGAGTTTTATTATCTCCAAAATCATTTTGTTTAAACTTACTTTATTACGCGTGCTATTCATTTACTTTAAATGGGTTTTTAGCTCTTTTAAGGTAAAAATATAAACCTTTAGAATTAATTTGCTTAATAAGCTCTCATCTTCGAGGCGAATCTTTAAATTACCTTGTAAGCGTCTAAACTGTTGATTATAGTCTGTGTTAAATTCAATTACGCTTAAGCCAATGTCTAAAAATATTTTCAATGAAGCAAAAATACTGATTGTAGAAGAGCAGCCACTTGCTCAAAGCTACATGAAACAGTCGCTCGAAAAAATTGGCTTTGGACATATGCGTTTTGCAGATCATGCTCTAGCGGCAAAAGAACAATGCTTACATGAAGAATTTGACTTGGTAATTTGCTCTTTTAATCTAAGCAAACGCCAAGATGGCTACCAGCTTTATGAAGAATTACGCGCTAAAGCATTAATAAAACACTCTACTGGGTTTATTTTTACATCTGCGGAAACTAGCGGAGAGTTAGTTCACAGTGTATTAGAACTTCAACCCGATGACTTTTTAGTAAAACCCTTCTCTGTACAAGAGTTAAGAGTGCGCATAGAGCGTATTCTCAAACGTAAAAGCGACTTAAAAGCTATATACACTTTAATTGATGACGATAACCAGTCTAAAGCATTGAAACAAATTAATGCCCAACTCGATAAAAGTAATAAATACAGCCCTATTCTACTTAGATTAAAAGGCAATATTTTACTGGCGCTAAAACAAAACCAAGAAGCGAAAGATTTTTTTAAGTCAGTTTTGAATATGCAAAAGTTTGCATGGGCAAAAGTAGGATTGGTAGAAGCCTTAATTGCTAACAATGAGCATATTTTGGCTCAGCGCATGCTTAAAACAATGCTTGAACGTAATGAGACTCGACTTATAGCCTTAGACTTATTGGGGCGTTTAGAAATAAAACTAAACCAATTTGATTTAGCCCAAGACTTTTTAAGCCAAGCTGCACATATTGCCCCACGTAATATAGACCGTCAAAAATCACTTAACAGCGTATCGCTCATTAATAGAGATTACGAAACCAGCTACTTAACTCAAAAAGATATTGCCACTTACGCTAAGTACTCTATGCATGATAGCCCTGACATTTATTTAAATGCTGCTCGTGCTGGGATTGATTTTGCATTAACCACAGATCAAACTGACCAAATAAACAGGATCTCTCGTCAAACAAATAAATATATCAATGAGCTAAAAACACAATTCCCAACCAGTAATGCGCAAACCCAAATTGATGTGCTCAATGCTCGCCTTTATTATTTAAAAGATGAACATAAAAAAGCGAAACAGCTCATTGAGCAACTTGATGACAGCGATACGCAAATACGTTCAGTAGATGGTGCCCTAGACAAAGCAAAAGCACTGCATGAATTAGGTTTTCACCAAAAGGCGCAAGCGCTATTTAGTCAAATAATTGATCATTGCGAACGTCACCCAAGTAGAAGCGATGCTACTTACTTGCGTTATATACAGCAACAGCAAAGTGAAAGACGTGATATTAAAATGGGGCCGAAAGAGCTCAATAATCATGCTGTTAAGCAGTTTGAGCGCGGCCAATTAAATGTTGCCTTAGAGGCATTCAGCCAAGCATTTAGAGTCATGCCACACAATCCAAGTATTGCGCTTAATTTATTGCAATGTTTAGTGGATAAGTCAAAAAAACATGGTGACTCTTTCAATAGTCTGTTGGCCCAAAAGTGCTTTAAACTATTAAAAAAATCCCCCTTAGCAGAAGAGCAATCAGAGCGGTTCGATAAACTACTTCAGATTGCTAAAGAAATGAAACTAGAGATTAGTTAGAGCCTGTTTGGCATTAATGCTACGTTATCGCCTATTTATGGTGAGTAACCACACCATATAGGCGCTGCCTTGCCTAAATCCCAAACAGACCGCTGCAAATTTAACCTTGAAAGGTCAACAGACCCTAGAGCTTTTTCATTGCCAGTGCGTTTACACAGTAGCGTAAACCAGTAGGAAGTGGCCCATCAGGGAAAATATGCCCTAAATGCGCATCACACACATTACAAACAACTTCAACTCGCTCCATGCCATGACTATTATCCATGACATAACCAATCGCTTCCTCAGTTGCCGGTTGGGTAAATGAAGGCCAGCCGGTGCCACTATCAAACTTTTCATCTGCATCAAATAGTAAGTTGTCACAACAAACACACACATACTTACCTGGCTCTAACAAGGTACAACTACTCGAACTATTTGGTCGTTCAGTTCCCTTTTTACGGGTCACATAATATTGCTCTTCGTTTAACAGTTCGCGCCATTGCTGATCTGTTTTAACCACTTTTCGAACCGGTGTTGGATTACCATGGTTGGCAAAATTAACAATATCGTTCCACTTCAACATAACAACCTCATTACGTTATTAATTTAACTAGCAATCATTTACTTGTAGTCTGGTACGCCTGTGGCTAATACCACGATCAACGCTATCTAAAGACTATAGTGTGCTTTTCTGTTGCTGTAAGTATACGGCTTACATAGGCATGCAATTGGGCTTGACTGCCAGGAATGCTCACGCTTAATTGTCTGTCATTATTACTGTGCACTATTAGTTCATCGTTTCTTATTTCTATCGACTCAATATTACTGATGACTAACCAATGCGGGCCATTTTTTTTATCAAACAGCCCTGTTAAACTAAAAACAAATAAGTGCTGCGCATCGCGTTGAATAAAATTACGCAGCGGATTGCGCATTTTAAACAACGGCGTTAATCGGTAACAACACGAACAAAACACCACAACCCACATAACTAAGGCAGCTTTAAACCAAAGGAATTCGCCTAAAGAAAAAAAATAGCCACTCGCTATAATAATGAGCCCTATTAAAGCAATTACTTGTGCTATTTTTTTATTGATACTGTGCATAAGCCCTCTTACTTTTTATCAGTTGCTTTTTCTGTCGGCTCGGGCCAATCACTAAAGAAAACACTTAAGTAACGACTTTTTGCCAAATACCACAACACCCATAATACAATCACCATTTGCACAGCTAAAAACAATGAGAAGCGATAATGGCTATGGGCTGCCTGAATACTTAACCACGACAAATCAATTAATGCACACGCAATCAGCGGCCAACGCATATACCGCCAAATACGCGCCAAGCGTTGTGTTGCTTGATGCGAGTCTCTTGGCCTTCGTAAACAAAATAAAATAGTGGGTACAATGGCTACAGCACCGATCGCTATAGCAATAAAAAAATCATCTTTTGACTTAAAAAACAATGACATTAAATCAAGCTCAGGTCGACGACTCAACGCGGCTATTACCCAAATAAAATAGGCGCGCAATAGTACTAAAATACTCAAGTGAAACGCTAATGGCGTACGATAGCTACCATATTTATCCCAGTATTCAGGCCCATATCGACTCACAACTGATTTTTCCTATCGGCAATAGTGCCCAAAATAAAAAATGCCACTAATAAGGTAAGCGCTAACCACTTAGTGCCAAAAAACAGTAAAGCTTTAGTTAGCAGTGGGCTTAACCACACCACTAACAAGCCAAAGCCAAACGCAGTTATCAACACAAAACACGCCACCCTAATAATAAAGTGGCGCCTAGCTACGACGCCTTTGGTTAACTTTAAAATGTCATCCGCATACAGCGACACTAAGCACACCATTAAAAGCAGTGATAAATGCGGCAAATAGCCCTGTAACCATTGGCCTAGGTCAATTAACAAGGTATTAAGTATATTTGTAAAACTAGCCATTATGAGTCTCTAACAAAGTAATTAAATCATCCTCTGTCAGTATTTCTATACCAAGCTCTTGCGCTTTGGTGAGCTTAGAGCCGGCTTTTTCGCCCGCCACTAAGGCATCTGTTTTTGCTGAAACACTGCCAGAAACCTTGGCGCCTAATTGTTGTAGGCGCGCTTTTGCATCATTACGATTAAGCGTATTAAGCGTCCCAGTTAGCACATAAGTTAAACCCGCTAGCGGCTGTTCTTGCTCTGATGGCGCAGTTAACTGTGGCCAGTTTACTCCTTGCGCTATTAATTCGTTTACCACTGTCAGGTTATGCTCTTCAGTAAAAAAGCCGCGAACATGCTTCGCCACTATTTCACCTACATCGCTTACTTCTATTAGTTGTTCAATGCTGGCATCAATCACGTTTTCAAGCGTTAAAAAGTGATTAGCCAAATTCTGAGCTGTGGCCTCACCGACTTCACGAATACCCAGTGAATATAAAAACTTTGCTAAGGTAGTGGTTTTAGCGTCATCAAGCGCCGCAACTAAGTTTTTTGCTGATTTTGGTCCCATTCGTTCAAGTGACTCAAAATGTCCCTGCTTTAAAATAAATAAATCAGCAGGCGTTTTGATCAGCTCTCGGTCAACTAATTGATCAACAATTTTGTCGCCTAAGCCGTCAATATCTAAAGCCTTACGTGAGGCAAAATGTTTAATCGCTTGTTTGCGCTGTGCTTGACATACCAAGCCGCCTGTACAACGTGCAACAGCTTCTCCTTCAACCCGCTCAACGTGCGAGTCACAAATTGGGCACGTAGTTGGAAACACAATCGCTTTTGCATCGCTTGGGCGTTGTTCAAGCACTACTTGGGTAATTTGTGGGATCACATCCCCAGCGCGACGAATAATCACAGTATCGCCCACTTTAACGCCTAAACGGGCAATTTCATCAGCATTATGCAGCGTTGCATTCGATACCGTAACACCACCAACAAATACCGGCTCTAGTCGCGCAACAGGGGTAATAGCCCCAGTACGCCCTACTTGAAACTCTACATCTAGCAAGTGTGTTATTTCTTCTTGCGCCGGAAACTTATAAGCAATAGCCCAGCGCGGTGCACGCGCAACAAAGCCTAGGCGCTCTTGTAGGGCTTTTTTATTTACTTTTATTACCACGCCATCTATTTCATATTTTAGCTCGCTACGGCGCGTTAAAATGTCATTATAATAGGCAAGCGCGGCCTTTGGGCCTTCAACTAGTTTTGTTTCTGGACACAGTGGTAATCCCCAGTCGGTAAGCTTGGCAAGTTGCTGGTAATGATCTTCAGGTAATGTGCCATCGGCGACCAATCCGGTGCTGTAGGCATAAAACATCAGTGGCCGTTTTGCGGTAATTTTTGAGTCTAGTTGGCGTAAACTGCCTGCTGCCGCATTACGTGGGTTTACAAAAACTTTGTCACCGCGCTTTTCTGCTTCGGCATTTAATTTTTCAAAGCCCGCGCTATCCATAAACACTTCACCGCGCACTTCAAGCTCACGCGGGTAATCATCACCGCGTAACTTTAATGGCACATTGCGAATTGTTTTTACATTTTGAGTAATATTTTCGCCAGTAAAACCATCGCCACGAGTCGCTGCTTGCACTAATACCCCATCGCGATAAATAATCGATACCGCTAAGCCATCCAGTTTAGGCTCACAGCAAAATGTAAGCTCGTCGGTGCTCATTAAACGCTCTTTAATACGACGATTAAAACCATTGAATTCGTCTTCACCAAAAGCGTTATCAAGCGACAACATAGGCACTTGGTGTGCTACTTGCTCAAACTTGGCAAGCGCCGCCCCACCTACTTTTTGAGTAGGTGAATCGGAGGTTAAAAACTCAGGGTGCTGGGTTTCTAATTCGCTCAAAGTACGTAATAAGCGATCATATTCGGCATCGGGTATGCTGGGTGTATCAAGCACATAATAACTATAATTGTGTTGCTCAAGCGTGGTACGAAGATGATTAATTTGCTCACTAATGCTGCTTGCCATGTAGACCTCAAAAACATAAAAAAAGCCACTTTGACGAGTGAACGCCCAGTGGCTTACAAAATTTAACTTATGCGTATATTACGCAGAAAATGCGCGAACCTGCTCAACATATTGACGAATACGCTCTACCGTCATTTCGTTTCGCTCAGCATCTAGGATTTCAGCTCCAAATTCATCTGCTAGCTTCTTAGCGGCGCTGTGCAGCATATTAAACGCAGCAAGGCCATCGCCATCACATGGTAGAGTCATAAATAAGCTCACGCCTGCGGTACTAAACTGTTCCATATTATCAATATCGAACGTGCCAGGGTTATACATATTTACCAACCTAAATAACACCGGCCCTTGGCCTGCAGGGTCTAGATGGCGATTAAAAAAGCCTTCTTCTGAATATTTAAAACCTAGCGTGTTAACTGCTGGCAGTAATTTACTGCCTTGCATGGTCAGTCCTTCTGGCATTTGAATATGCACAATCACAAAGTCTGAAACATCTTTAGGGGCGTCTTGTTGTGTATCAACAGCCTCTTCGGTTACGACTTCAAGGTCATCTTCAATAGCTGTATCAGCTGGGCTAACATCTATTTGTGGCTCATCAGCACTGAAGTTTAACTCACTCATTTGTGGCTCTTCTCGTTGCGCTAACGTTGGCTCTTGTGGCTCAGTATGCACAGATGAAGGCTGCTGTTCTTGAACAGGTTCAACTCGCTCGCTTGCAGGGAGTTCAGCATTCTCTTTTTTTCTTACTGACCACAAACCGTGTATTAATAAGCCACCAATGACAAACACACTGATCACAATTAAAACCCATCTTAATTCTTCGGCCATCCCCTCACCTTTTATTATTAATATGCCTAACTGCCATCATTTTACCCAAAACAACTAGCAAATGACTATGAAAATTATGCATGTGCAAGTTGCACCGCTTGTTCAATATCTACAGCAACCATGCGCGACACGCCTGGCTCTGCCATGGTTACACCCGTTAATCTACCCGCCATTTCCATTGCAATTTTATTATGGCTTATATAAATAAACTGCACAGATTGTGACATTTCTTCAACCAATCGGCAAAAACGGACCACATTGGCATCATCTAATGGGGCATCTACCTCGTCCAGCATACAGAATGGAGCTGGATTGAGCCTGAATATAGAAAACACCAATGATAATGCGCTCAGCGCTTTTTCTCCACCACTTAACAAATGAATTGTCGAATTTTTTTTACCCGGAGGTCTTGCCATTATACTAACACCACTTTCGAGTAAATCGTCACTGGTTAATTCTAAGTAAGCACTGCCGCCGCCAAATACTTTTGGAAAAAGCTGGCCAAAATCGTGATTCACTTGATCAAAGGTAGACTTAAAGCGCGTTTTAGTTTCACGATCTATTTTATGAATAGCGCCTTCTAAAGCTGTCAATGCCTGGGTTAAATCATCCAGCTGATTATTTAAATAATCACTTCTTTGCTTAGCTTGTTCAAATTCATCAATGGCTGCAAGGTTAACGGCTCCTAATTGCTCTAGCTGATTACTGACTCCAGCAAGTTGATTTTGCGCTGCGTTTAATGACAACTCTGCAGGAAGCTCTGCTAAAACCTGTTTTAAATTTTGATTAAGCTCGCTAAGTGGCTCAAGTACCGCTTGCGCTTTTATTAATAGGCTTTGCTCTTCAATGCTCAGCTTCTGGTGTTGCTCTTGTAATGCCACCAGCTCAGTTTGTGACGTTTTTAAACTCGTTTGTTTGTTTTGTAATTCTTGTTTTGCTTGAGCTAACTGCTGTTGAATATCCACAAGGGTTTGTTCGCCTTGTTGGTGCTGCACTAATAATTGTTCAATACTTAGTGCAAGCTCTTGCTCAGGAATAAGTAACGCCTCAATTTGCTCTATTAGCTCTTGCGTTCCTTCTACAGCCATTGTTAATGCTTGTTCGGCATGGTTCAACTTGGTTTGACTGAGCTGCCACTCACTACGCACTTTTTGCTCATTAAGGTTTGCCTGATGTGCTTGCGTTTTATACTGTTCAGCATTATTTAAAGCTTGTTTGTAACCTTCATCACTATTTATTCGTGTGCTATCGGCTTGGTTAAGCTCTTCAGCTAAAGCCTCTAATTGCTCTGCAAGCTGTTCATTTTTATCAAGCTCTTCGCCCAACAATTCGCTTAACTGCTGCTGTTGTTCTAGCAGTGGCTGACGTTGTTGTTGTAATTTGGTCACCTGTTGCTGATGTTGATCAGCTTGCGCTTTGAGCATATCACCACGCGTTGTTGCTACAGCAAGTTGTTGTGCTAATTGGTGAATAGTGTCTTTGCGCTCGTTTTGCTGCTCGGTTATTAATGCAGCCTGCGCTTGATGTTCTTCAAGTGTGGAGTGTGCGTCCGTCAATGCCTGTTGTTGTTGCTCAAGTAAGGTTTCTTGCTGTTTGAGCTTTTTGTGCATTAATAATAAGGAGTTTTCTGCATTTTTTTCGCCACTAAGATGCCAATTTCGACCATGTAACGCTCCTTGCTTGTCCATCACTGCAATATAACTGGCATCGTTAAGATGGTGTATTTGACCTTCGGCATCATAAGCAATATGGTTTAATAACTCTGGGTAGATACCAGCGCTAATAAAGGCAGCAATACTATTGCTTGCCACAGACTGTGAGGGTATTTGCCACGTGCTATTTTCTGCTTTACCTGGTGAAACATGAATATGCTCAAGTGATGACAGCGCCTGCTCTACTAAAAACTCATAACCAGGCTGAACAGTTAACTGCTTGAATAAAGTTAAAGTTTTATCGCTGTTTTTTTCAAGTCCAAGGGTAGTTTTTAGCCCTGCTATACCGGCTTTTAGTTCATTAACTTGCTGAGATAAATGCTGCCATTGCTGCTGAGCTTCATCAAGCTGTTGCTGCTGTATTGCCTGAGCACTTTGACCTCTACTATGAGCAGTTTGCGCGTTAGCCAGCTGCTCTGTTAGCGTTTGTCTGTGCTGCTGTTGCTGAATTAATTGCTGCTCTATCTCACTGCGTTTTAACTCATCTATTTGCTCATCAAGCTGCGTTAGTTGTTGCTTAACATAACTGATTTTCTGCTCTGTATGTTTTACTGCATTTGCATGCGCTAGCTGCTGATTATTTAATTTTTGATAGTCTTCTGTTAACGATTGCCACTGTGACGTGTCGGCATTTTTAATCTCCAGCAGCCGATTAACCTCATCGGTAAGTTCTATAACCTGCTCGCTACACATTAAGTTATGCTCTACAGCCTGTTGCAAGTTGTCATCTAACTCTTGGCAAAGACTTTGTTGCTGCGTTTTGACTTCTTCACTTTGGTTTTTTTGTTGCTCTAACTTGGCTAAATTTTGTTTCAGTGAAAGCGTTTGTTGCTTAATGCTAATCTGCTGCTGTTCACTGCGAGTCAATTCGGTATGCGTAAGGTGCTGCTGTTGCTGTGCATCATCGAGTTTATCTTGTTGAGCTTGCACTTGAGCATCAAGGCTTGCCAGCACATCATCATGGCCTGAATGCGCCGTTTTAAAGAAGCTGATTTGGTCATCCAGCTTTTTTATTTGCGCACTTTTATCGAGCTGTTGTTGATGCAGTTTTTGCCATTTTAATACCGCTATTTGCCCCTTTAAGGTGCGCTCTTGGGATTTAAGTTCGCGATATTTTTTAGCCTCAACCGATTGTACCGCCAGTTTATCAAGCTGGTTTTGTAACTCTTGACGAACATCAAGCAGTCGCTCTAGGTTTTCTCGGGTGCTTTTTATGCGTGTTTGCGTTTCGCGGCGACGCTCTTTGTATTTAGAGACCCCTGCGGCTTCTTCTAAGAAAACACGTAGCTCTTGCGGTTTGCTCTCAATTAAACGTGAGATCATCCCTTGTTCAATAATAGCGTAGCTTCGCGGCCCAAGGCCCGTGCCTAAAAATATGTCGGTAATATCACGTTTTCGGCATTTACTGCCATTTAGAAAGTACAATGACTGCCCATCGCGAGTCACCAAACGCTTAATAGCCACTTGGTTACGATCAGCAAAAGTATTGGGTAACTTACCCTGGGTATTATCAAATATTAATTCAACGGAGGCTTGCGAAATGGGCTTGCGGTTAGTAGAGCCATTAAAAATGACATCGGTCATGGCATCGCCACGTAAATTTTTAGCTGAGCTTTCACCAAGCACCCATCGCACCGCATCAATGACGTTTGATTTGCCACAGCCATTAGGGCCGACAACACACGTCATTTGGTCAGGAAATGGAATTTTAGTGGGCTCTACAAACGATTTAAAGCCCGCTAATTTAATAGTGCTTAAGCGCATTTTATTGTTATTACCGATTTATTATTGTTTTTTACTATAAGTAACTTAACGCATAAATAGCTAAAAAGTTAAGCTTGGCGTTTAAAATTATCTAAAATAATACCCGTGGCCATTGCTACATTAAGCGACTCTGCACCGCCAAAAGCCGGTATGGTTATTTTGTTGCTCACTAATTTTGCACACTGCTCGCGTATTCCATGTGACTCGCTGCCCATAAGCAATACACCTTGGCCACTAAATTTAGTGCTATGCACACTTTGGCCATCTAAAAATGCACCATAAATAGGCATGTTTAATGTAGATAAGTATTCAGGCAATTCAACTTGGCTTACCGATACGCGAACGAACGACCCCATTGTGGCGCTAATTGTTTTTGGGTTATACGGATCGGCACTGTCAGTGCTAGCAACAATATGTTTTATACCGTACCAATCAGCCACGCGAATGATGGTACCTAAATTACCAGGATCAGATACGCCATCTAAGGCTAATATTAAACTGTTTTCATCTGGTAATGCGATGCTTGGCATATCAACAATTGCAATAGCCGCATTATTACTTACCAAAGTACTGGCCTTTGTTAGCTGCTCTTCATCTGCTGTAATAAAATGCGTATGAGGGTATGTGCTTTGGTTATTATCAATAAAGCTTTGCGTTGCAAATACATCGTTTACTTTTAATGGACTATTTAATAACTCCAGTACGTTTTTTTCGCCTTGTACTAAGTATTGGTTAAATTGCTTGCGATACTTTTTTTGGCCAAGCTGGCGAATAAGTTTAAGTTGGTTTTTTGAAATCATGACAGCCTCATTAAATTATCTGCACAGTATACCAGAGGTGACTTAAAGTGCAGCCCCATAAACAGTAAAAGCAATAAAAATAGCCTACTTACAATCAGCTAGCTAATTATAAAGATTGTTTTTTTTATCTAAAAAAGGTAAATTTACAAAAAACAACATGGATATATTTTTAAAATGGAACCAGTACACCCAACTTCATCTGAGTCAAATCAAACACCCCCTGCTATTTTTAGCGGTAAAGTACAATTTAGCGGCAAAGCCGGCGAATTTTTTGGTATATGGATTGTTAATATACTGCTGAGTATTATTACTCTCGGAATTTATTCGGCATGGGCAAAAGTTCGCACCTATCGTTATTTTTACGGTCATACGCGTATCGACGGCCATAGCTTTGACTATCTAGCGACCCCAATACAAATTTTAAAAGGACGCATTTTAGCGGTCATCGCATTTTTAATTTACACCTTACTTAGCAGCCTCGCACCAGCGATAGGCCTTTTATTTGCTATTGGCTTTTTATTTTTATTGCCATGGATCATTAACCAAGGTCTGCGTTTTAATATGCGTATGACTCGCCATCGTAATGTACGCTTTGCCTTTTCAGGTAATTACGGCGATGCATTTATTAACTTTGTTTTATTACCTATTGCAAGTGTATTTACATTACACCTATTACTGCCGTATGTATTAAAGCGAATTGATCAATATATGCATGAAAACATCAGCTATGGAAATAAACCACTTACAGTAAATCTTCAAGGCGAACGCTATTACATCGCAGCACTTATTACTCTAGGAGTTGCAATAGGTGGCTTAGTTATTTTTGGCTTCTTTGCTGGTGCAAGTGCCTTAACTATCGGTAACTTAAACACACAAAACTTTAGCCTTTCGACAATTGTAGTGCCGCTATTAATTGCTACGTTGTATGTTGCGTTTTTAACACTGGTAGGCGCTGTTTATCATTCGATTATTCGAAATCATATTTTTAATAACAGCGAATTTACAGAAGTCGCTACCTTTGATTCGAACTTAAAAGCCATTGACTATGCCATCTTACTATTTACTAATGTATTGGCAATTATATTTACCTTAGGACTGGCCTACCCTTGGGCTAAAGTACGCAGAGCAAAGCTGTTAGCATCGGTTACTGAAGTCACTATTTATAGCGGCGCACTTTCGTTGATTGATGTTGCACAAAATGAGCAGTCATCATTTGCTGAAGAAGCGGCCAATGTGTTTGATATTGATATTTCACTCACCTAATGAGTAGTTATCCTATTTTTGGCTGTTATTATTACCCTAATAGCAGCCAACATATTAAAAGCTATGCACACCTTTCCGATGAGCAAATAACACTTGTTGACTCTGAGAATACGACGTTACTTGCATCAACAATAGACAATTGCCAACTTGATAGCCCGTTACCTGGCATGGCGTCAGAGTTAAATTTTGCTGATGGTGGGCGATTTATTCCTCAAGATGTAGAATTTAGGTGGCCATTCGCGCTTAAAGAGCATGGACTCAGTGAACGCTTAGAAAAAAATAAGATTCTTATTGTTACATCCGTGCTGCTAATTCCCCTATTGCTTTGGTTAATTTTATACCGCTTAATACCATCAGTAGCAGTTTATAGCGTTAACTTAGCACCTGCCTCGACAATTGAAACGATGGGAGAGCAAACGCTCAGTGTAATAGAAAAAGTCGCATTGGAACCTTCTCAACTTTCCACTAATAAGCAATCAGAAATACAGCAACAATGGCGTTTAATGCTTAACTCGCTCAATTTAGACAGTGCAAAGTTTAGACTCTCTTTTTATCAGTCTGATTATTTTTCAGCTAATGCGTTTGCTCTTCCAAATGGTCGGGTTGTAGTAACTGACGAACTTGTTGATCTATTAAAAAATGACCCTGATGCCCTGCGTGCTATTTTACTTCATGAAATTGGTCATGTTCAGCACCATCACAGCATTCGCCTTGCAGCACAAGCTGCAGCGAGCACCGTTGTATTTGCAGTTTTTTTTGGTGACTTAGAAGGTATATTAGAAGTCGTGCTTGGCTCTGGTTCATCTTTTTTACAACAAGCGTTTTCGCGAGATATGGAACAAGAAGCCGATATATATGCGATTAAAAACCTTTTAAAATTAGGCTATTCTAACCACGACTTTGCTGATGCAATTGAAGCACTGGAAAAGAATTTACAAGCGCAAGAAGGGAGCTATGATGATGCTTGGTTAAAGTATTTATCAACGCACCCAAGTTCCCAAGAGCGAATAGAATATGCGAGGCAATATAAACCACAATGACCCCTGAACTGAATTTATTGTTATTAGTTATCATTATGATAACGCTTGGCTACGGATTTATTTATCCGCGCTTTGCAGGCAGCAGCTTTAAAAAAGTATCGGTGCAAGATTTATTTGCAACAGGCATTACGCTATTAATTGCATCTACTCTTTATTACAACTCAGGCGTGCAATTTAGCTGGTTAATATTTGAAGTTAATTGGTTTTGGTTTACTTTTTTAACTTACGTCATAATCGAAATTCCGGTGTTTTTTATTTATGCTAAAAAGCACAATATGCAGTTTTAATAGTCTTTTATTTTCATACAAAAAAAGCGCCAAATTGGCGCTTTTTAAACTGCATTAACACATATTAATATTTATGCTTAAATGCCCATAAATGCAGTAATTCACTGGCAATCGTTGCAGCGGCAATGGCGGTAAGCTCACTTTGGTCGTACGATGGGGATACTTCAACCACATCCATTCCCACCATATTAACCCCTTTCAGTGCGCGTAAGATTTTAAGCACTTTATCAGAGGTTAAACCACCACACACGGGTGTGCCCGTACCTGGTGCAAAGGCGGGGTCTAAACAATCTATATCAAAGGTTAAGTAAACCGGTAAATCACCCACTCGCTCAATAATCTGAGCTGCAATATCATTCGCATGCAGATCATTGGCTTGCATGGCATCAATCACTGCAAACTCATGCCTGCTTTGATCAAAGTCAGTACGAATGCCGAGCTGAATACTGTGATTAACATCAATTAACCCTTCCATTGGCGCATGATAAAACATGGTGCCGTGATCAAAACGCGAGCCGTTGCTATAGGTATCGGTATGCGCATCGAAGTGAACTAATGCCATTTTGCCATGAATTTTTGCATGTGCGCGCAATAGTGGTAACGTTACGAAATGATCGCCACCCAAGCCTAATAATGTTTTACCTTGGCGAAGTATTTGCTCTGCCGCCATTTCTAATTGCGCGGTAAAATATTCAGGGTCGCCTACCGGATAAGTAAAGTCGCCAGCATCCGCCACGGTTAAGCGCTCAAACAATGGAAATGTCCATGGGTATTTTGTATCTTCCCATGCTAAATGTACCGATGCTCTGCGAATAGCATCAGGTCCTAAGCGGGCACCAGGGCGCCCTGAAGTGGCTAAATCAAACGGTAGACCCAATACCACTACATCGGCTTCAATCGCGTTAATGTTTTGTACCATAGGACGACGTAAAAACGTCATCCCATTTGAGTACAATGAGTGGTCAACACAACCAAACAAGCTAGACATTGCTTATAACTCTTCTAAATAAGTGTAGCCATCAAGGCCGCTTTGCAACTCGTCTAAAACGCTTTGCTGTTCATCTGGTGCAATTTTTGCGCTGACTAACTGCGCGTATGACTGCTGAAAACCTTCAACATCTAAATGTACATAACGCATCATGTCAGCCACAGTATCACCATGATTAATCTCTGTAATGCTAGCAATACCTTGCTCATCCATATTGACAATAGCACTGTGCGTATCACCAAATAAGTTATGCATATCGCCTAAAATCTCTTGATAGGCACCTACTAAGAAAAACCCCATTAAATAAGGTTTGTCTGCTGTAAACTCAGGTACTGGCAACGTACTTTCAATGCCTTGACCATCAACATAATGCTCTAATGCGCCATCTGAATCACAGGTGATATCTAGTAACACAGCCCGTTTTTGTGGAGCTTGCGTTAAACCACTTAATGGCAATACCGGAAACACTTGGTCAATACCCCACGCGTCAGGCAATGACTGAAACAATGAGAAATTGACAAAAAACTTGTCCGCTAAACGCGCATTCAGATCATCTATAATCGGTCGATGAAAACGGTTTTTGTTATCCATTAATTTATTAAGCTCATAACACACACGCAAATTAATTTGCTCGGCCCATGCGCGTTGGGTTAAATCTAATAATCCCATAGCAAACTGACTATGCGCTTCAGCTAAATCGCCTTGGCTGTCGTGAAAAATCTCAATTAATGCACGGTCATCAGTAAGTACATGCAATTGTTGCCATGAAATCCACATATTTTTAAGTAATTGCGGCGCATCATCTGCTGGCGCTTCTATTTCTTCAGGTGCATATGTTTCGGTGCCAATTACATTGGAAATAAGCACTGCATGGTGCGCCGTTAATGCTCTTCCCGACTCTGAAATAATGGTAGGGAAAGGCTGTTCATACTGCTTACAAATATCACCTATGGTGTACACAATATTATTTGCGTATTCAGCTAAACTGTAGTTCATTGAGTTGTGTGATTGACTGCGTGTGCCGTCGTAATCAACCGCTAAACCGCCCCCTACATCAAGGCACTCTATGTGTGCACCCAACTTACGTAATTCACAATAAAAACGCGCAGCTTCACTTACACCTAAGCGTACATCACGAATGTTGGCCATTTGCGACCCTAAGTGAAAATGCACAAGCTGTACTAAATCAAGCTGATCAGTTTCTTTTAAACGGTTTACTACATACAGCACTTGTGAAGCAGACAACCCAAACTTCGATTTTTCACCGCCACTGGCCTGCCATTTACCTTTGCCTTGCGAGGCTAAACGCACACGAATACCAATGCGCGGTTTTACATTAAGTTCTTTGGCTTGGCTAAGTACCATGTCCAGCTCAGACAATTTCTCAAGTACGATATACACTTTATGGCCCAGCTTTTCGCCAATCAGCGCTAAGCGCACATATTCTTTATCTTTGTAGCCATTACACACAATCACCGCACTGGTTTTTTCAGCCAATGCTAATACGGTTAATAACTCTGGCTTGCTGCCTGCTTCTAAACCTAGCTGTTTTTTTTCTACTTGTGCTTGACTGGCAACAATTTCTTCAACGACTTCGCGCTGTTGATTTACTTTAATCGGATAAACTAATAAATAGTCTTTTGGATACCCATAGCTTTCTATTGCGGTATTAAATGCGCCACATAAGCTATGCACACGATGGTGTAATATTTGTGGAAAACGAACGAGTGCTGGCAAACTTAAGCCTTTTTCTTCAAGCTGCTTAGCAATGTCTGTTAGTGCAATGGTTTGCTGTGGGGCATCAGCCTTTGGCGCAACATACACATCACCTTGATCATTAATACCAAAAAAACCTTGGCTCCAATGACGAACGTTGTAGCTCGTACGAGCTTGTTCTAGTGATGTTGTCTCTTTCATTTATCTTTCTCTTTTATTTATGAATGCCAAACCGGCTAGTTGCCGCGCATTAAAAGAAAAATAGTGATTCATGTCCAACAAGTATTTCTACTCGTAACGAGTTAGGATTGAAATTGATAAATAAAAGCTTCAAACAAAGCAATATTAGCTGAGCGCAAGCTCCATAAATAAGCTATTCGGGTTTTCTGTGTATTCACCAAAAGGGGCACATTGCACAAACCCTAAATTCTCATAAAGATGGATTGATTGTATTTGCTTTGGTCCTGTTTCTAGTTTTATGATTGGGATTTCTTCTTCGCCTGCATAGTGCAATAAAATTTGCATAATACGCCGCGATAAGCCTTTTCCGCGATAGCTAGGTTTTACGTAAAGCCGTCTAATTTCGCCATACCAGCTACCATCAAATTGCTTTACTATTGCGCCACAGGCAACTATTCCGTCTTGATTTTTTAACCCTACAGCGTAAACGCCCGGTAAACCAAGCTCATTAACTGTAAGCGCTTGTGAAGTTGCTACAGGATATAATGAGCTAATAAGTCGATCTATGTCAGCAAATACGTTGATCACATCCTGATCACAAGGGTCTAAGTCGACTAACTGCATGGTTTATCTCAAGGTTATGCTTAAATATATTTAAACTATACCGTATCGATAGGAATGAACAACCTACTTAGGCTAAGTTATTTTTAGTGGGTTAGCTTATTGCTAGGATAATAAATAGCTCAATAACAAGGTGAGAATATGATGTACCCAGAAAAAGAGCGCTTATTAGCGCTCTTTATCAATTATTAAAGCCCTTGTTCGTCTGCCATTTTCTTAACTATTTGTGGTGCTGTCCACAACGAAGGTAGTAACACAAACGAAACTGGCACCGCAGTGACCACAATAAACGACTGCAAGGTTGAAATTCCGCCCTCGCCTATAGAAATAAGCAACGCCGCCATCACCCCCATCATAATCCCCCAAAACACTCGAATAGACGTTTGTGGGTGATCGGTACCCGTCATTACCATAGATACCGAATACGTCATTGAATCACCTGTTGTTGCCACAAAAATAGTGGTCAGTACTAAAAATAACACCGACACAACAAATCCCATAGGTAACTGCTCAGTGATGGCTAACAATGCCGCTGGCAAATTAAGCCCAGCAAAAGGCTCTGATATAACGCCAGGATTATTTAATTCAAAAAAGATGCCTGAGCCGCCAACAATAGTAAACCAAAAACACGTGATCACAGGGGCAACCACAGAAATAAGTAAAATCATTTCACGAATAGTACGTCCACGGGATATACGTGCAACGAACATAGCCATTAATGGGCCATAACCTAAAAACCAGCCCCAAAAGAATACAGTCCACCAGTCTAGCCACGGTTTATCGGCACGAAATGTAGCCATAGGAATAAAGTTATCTAAATACAAACCAAAGGAATGAATGTAACTGTCGATAATAAACGCAGTTGGCCCCATTAGTAATATAAACAACATCAGCAACACTGCCAGTACAACATTAAAACGGCTTAGTAGCTGAATACCTTTGGTAACCCCACTTACCGCTGAAAGTGTGTAAATTCCAATTAAGCTAAATAAAATAACCACCTGCGTGGTGTAGGTATCAGGAATGGCAAACAACTTTTCTAGACCAAAACTCACTTGTAAACCTAAAAAACCAATAGGACCAACAGTGCCAGCAACCACAGCGAGTACACAACATGCATCAACAATAGTACCAAGCGCACCTTTCATTGCGCGATCGCCAAATACCGGGTAAAGCAAAGTGCGCGGTTTAAGCGGTAATCCTTTTTCGTAATGGAGATGCATATAAACAATACCGGTCAAACTACCTAAAATAGCCCAGGCTAAAAACCCCCAGTGCATAAAGCTTTGTGCAAGGGCGTTATAGGCGGCATCCCTTGTGCCAGTTTCACCACCAAATAACGGGGGCGGAGAAATAAAGTGTGCCATTGGCTCTGCTGCGGCCCAAAATACACCGCCACCTGCAAGCAAAGTACACATAATTATACTTATCCATTTGAAGGTAGATATTTCAGGGGTTTTTAAACCGCCGAGCACCACTGAACCGGTGCGGCCTACGGCTAAAAATATGCCAATCACAAAGGTTAATAACAGCAGAACTTGCCAAAAGGCGCCAAATATTTTGGTGGAGAAGGCAAAGGCAGAGTTTATCCAATCCGACATCAGTTTTATGTCGTACAGTGCCAGCGCGGCAAATAAAACTAATATACCGCCACTGATTAAAAAAACGGGTATATCAACCCCTTCCAGAAACTTTACTCGGGGAGAGTGTATTTCACCCGACTTTAAAGCTGCTTTCGTGGTATTCATTTATCGCTCCTAATGGTTTTTTACAGTTACCGACATAGCGACATACCATGACATAACCCTAAACCATAGTTACAACGAACGAAAAAGCAACTCAAAAGCAAGTTTCAAGTACCTGTCGTGTTTACGTTTAGATAATGTCACAACAAGTAGACTTATTGCCAATTCCTGACTAGTTTAACGCGTTAAAAACGCTAAACCAATGCCACAGCAATGATTTGTGCAACTGTTACAAAATAGTAAAAAACTCATTACACTTAGCTAGCAAACAAACAAAAAGTATACATTTCTGTTTGAGCTAAAACGCAGTAAGTTAGCAAACGTTACTGCCCAATTAGAGGTTAAACAAAGCGACTTATTGATTGGGGTAACTAAACTTGTCGCCTCAGTTAATGATAAACACCAGGTTACTGGTGCTCTTTATGCCATTTTAAATAATTGCTGTGTGTTAATGGTTTTGCAAATAAATAACCTTGCACAGCATTTACACCCATCGACTTTAATACATGTAGTTGCTCAGCACTTTCGACCCCTTCGGCTACAATATTAATATCTAAACTATGACCTAAACCAATAATAGACTGAACAATGCTTTGCCCCGATGCGTTATCCAACACTTTATCAATAAAGCTTTTATCTATTTTTAGTTCGTCTATCGGTAAAACACTCAAGTGCTTTAAACACGAGTAGCCGGTACCAAAGTCATCAATTGAAAATACAAATCCCTGCGACTTTAGCTCTTTCATTTGCTTTACCGTACTCATTAAATCACCCGCTAACATGGACTCAGTGATCTCTAATTTAATTTGTGAGGGTAATACATCATACGTCTCAATCGCTTTAAACAATTCTCCTTTTAAAGTAGAAGAATTAAACTGACACTGGCTAATGTTAATAGACACATTAAACTGGTTTTTCAGTGCGTTATGATCTCGAAGTGTTTCCAGTAAAATACAAATATCGCGCAATACAATGTTTTGTAACTTTTGAATTAAGCCAAATTGCTCGGCAATCGGAATAAACGAATTAGGAGAGATTAGTCCTTTGGTTGGGTGATTCCATCGTATGAGTGCTTCTGCACCAATAATACTGCCATCAATTGATAATTGAGGCTGAAAGTAAGCACAAAATTCATCACATGCAATCGCTCTGACTATATCTGTTTCAAGCTCAGTTTGATTTTCCAGTAAGGTTTGCAGTGCAGGATCGTAAAAGCTACTACTATTACCGCCTTTCATTTTAGAGCGATACATGGCGGTATCTGCAAATTTTAAAATATTTTCGCTAATAGCATTGGCGTTATTAATTAAACATATACCTATACTGCAGCTAACTTGAAACGCCAAATCCCCTATCTCAAACTTGTCATAAAAAACGCTTTGTACCACTTTAGCCATTAATTCTGATTCAAGACTCGCTTGCTTATGGCTATCTCCTACATTCTCAATGAGTATAATAAATTCATCACCGCCCACGCGGGCAAGGGTATCTGTTGGGTTTAAAACACGCGTTAGTCGTTGTGATAGCTCAACCAGTATTTCATCACCGGCATTGTGCCCTAATGAATCGTTTATACGTTTAAAATTATCTAAATCTAAAAATAAGAGTGCGCCCGTGTGATCAGACTGCTTAATTTGTTCAACATACATACTGAGTTTATCATTGAGCATTCTGCGGTTCGGGAGGTTTGTAAGCGGGTCAAAAAATGCTAACCGTTGCACCTCTTCTTCTGCCGCTTTACGAGTAGAGATATCTCTGGCCATCCATACTACATGTCGCTGAGAGGGATTATTAGGTTGGTAACTTTCAAGCGGGGCTGTTCGTCCTTCAAATGTAAGTTGTTTACCTTTTATATTTAGCTGATACTCAAACACTTGAACTTCATTAGTTTGAAGCGTTTTGGCAATTACCGCCATAATAGGATTAGCATCCTCGGGAGGCATAATATCTCTGACATTACGATTAATCACATGCTCTTGGCTTAAATATAAACTTTCATTAGTAGTGCCGTAAACGTTGGTATACTCCCCTTCTTCACTCAAAATAAGAGTTAGATCGGGAAGTACTTTTGCGAAGGCTTTAAACTTTTCATTACTTTGCTGTAATTCTGCAAGTAACACTTTTGATTTTAGTGACTCTGTGTGCTTTTCTAAAGCAATACTGGTGAAATCAACAAAAAAGTCTATTAACTCTAAATCTTGTGGTGTCGGTGACTTGGCACTGTCATGATAAATTGCAAAAGTGCCTAATATGTCTGATTGGGTTGAAATAATAGGGGTTGACCAGCACGACCTTAAATCAAAACTCAATGCCAACGCTTTATAGTTTTCCCATAAGGGTGATGTTGCAATATCTGAGGCTATTACTCGCTTTTTTTCATACACTGCAGTACCGCATGAGCCAACACTGGGGCCGATATGTACGCCATTAATTGCCTCACAGTAACCCTTTGCAATATTAGGCGCCGCACTATGAAATAGCTGTTCACCTTTGAGTGTTAATATAGAGCACTTTGCAGAGGAGTCTTCAATAAGCTCCTCAATAGATAAACAAATATTTTCAAGTACTTCATCAAGTGGCGCACCCAAGGCTATTTTAGATAATATACTTTGTTGCTGAGAAAGCAGCTTTCTGACTCTCATTATTTCAATCAAATTATATTCCTCAACAGTCACTTACGCTAAATGCGCCGCTATATTCTATATAATAATTTATTATAGTCTTTTGACTATACATAATATTGAAATTAGCATCTATGGTAATTTTGTCTATTGCCGAGCATTTTATTTCATTAAGCACTTTCGAAGAATTCAAAGCAATTGCCCAAGCTAACAATTTATTATCATTCTATTTGAAATACCATTTATTAAATACTTTGTTACTTAAAAGTACTGTTTAAAATCATCAGGCTATTTATAATAGCCAAAAGATAAATAATCGATGAGGTTAGTGTGCAAATAACGCAAGGTATGGAATATTTTTTTTCCGGATTTAAGTTAATTAGTCAAAAAGGACTAAAACGCTTTGTACTAATCCCCCTACTTATTAATATTTTATTATTTGGTAGTTCCTTATTCTTTTTATTTGGCTGGCTGAGTGATGGCTTTAATGCCGTAAATACCATGCTCCCTGAATGGTTAAGTTGGCTCGAATGGTTAATGTGGCCAATTGCTGTACTGGTGGTGCTGTTTAGTTACAGTATGTTATTTACCGTTATTACTAACTTTATCGCCGCACCTTTTAATGGCTTGCTAAGTGAAAAAGTTGAGCTGTATTTAACTGGTCAAAAAATCAACGACGATGGATTAGCTGATTTAGTCAAAGATGTGCCGCGAATGCTAGGCCGAGAATGGACTAAGCTTTGCTACTACCTCCCGCGCGCTATTGGCTTTTTTATTCTATTGTGGGTGTTACCGGTAATAGGCCAAGTGCTCTGGGTGCTTTTTACCTGCTGGATGTATGCGGTGCAATATAAAGATTATGCTTTTGATAACCACAAAGTTAGCTTCACTCAAATGAAAAATGACTTAAAAAGCAAACAAGGCTTATCTTACGGGTTTGGCTTTGCAGTGATGCTGCTAACCGCTATCCCATTTATAAATTTAATTGTGATGCCTGTGGCAGTGTGCGGCGCTACACGGTTATGGGTTGAGCATTACCGACCACAATATCGTAGTTAAAAAAAATGGGCCTGTTGGCCCATTTTTTATACTCGCTAATCAATTAACTATATAAGCTTTGTGGTACTTTAATTACGTTTAAGTGCACCGTTATCTCTTCACGATCATGGTACAAATGCTTAGCTTGTAATTCGTAGCTAATACCGAACTTCGCCATTTCCTCCCTAATCATTTTTAGACATTCATATACACTATCAAAGCGTTTTTTCATCGGTAGTTTTAGATTAAAAATAAGCTCTTTTGCATAGGCATTTACTGCCCAGTCAATCATCAAGTTAGTTACTTTCGTTGGTTTTTCTACCATATCGCAAACTAACCAGGTTATGTTTCTTTTTTCTGGGCGGTATTTAAAACCATCTTCTCTAAAATGTTTTACTTGTCCTGTTTCCATTAAACTTTCATTCATTGGACCATTATCTATCGCGCTAACAAACATACCACGGCGAACCAACTGATAAGTCCAACCACCTGGGCAAGCACCTAAATCAACGCTGCGCATCCCAGCTTGTACTCTTGACTCACGCTGCTGCTCAGGAATAAATACATTAAATGCTTCATCTAACTTAAGGGTTGAACGGCTTGGGCCATCGTTTGGCATACGTAAACGCAGAATCCCCATAAAGAAAGGTGAGTTGTTATAGCTATAAGAGTGACCCACATACGCAGTATTATTAGCTAAAAACAGCACATGCATTACTGGACGATTGGCTTTTGGTTCACGCAATACGGTGTTTTGTTTCTCGAGCGCTTTTTTAAGCGGAGTTGATATCTTTTTACAAAAAGTCAGTAACTCCTTGCCCTCATTGGTATCGGGTGTTTCTACTCGTAGTTCAGAGCATAAAGTAAAGTCTTTTGCGGCATCTACAATAGCGCCCACTCTATCCTCTAATGGCATATTTTCTATCAGGTTACCGGCAAACCATTGGCGTGCAAATACCATATTTTTAAAATCAACTTTTTTGATTATTTCGTCGCTGTGCTGCGCTTCAAAACATTCATAAATAACATAACCGGTATTTGGTTTTGCTTTTACATACCCTGCAAACCCTTGCTCGGCGGCGTGAAACGTTATTTCAGCAGCGGCATCGCTTTCAAAACCACTACGACAGTAAATCACAACACTAGACATATTAACCCTTAAACTCTTTAAAACTTAAATCGTGCAACTTGCACTAAAATAACTATCCAACCAATAATAAAACACAGTCCACCTAGAGGTGTAATTGGGCCCAGCCACTTTAAGCCGGTTAAAGCCAGTAAATATAAGCTGCCACTAAATAACAGTGTACCCGCTATAAAAAAACCACCTGCCATGCTTAAGTTAATGCCCCACTTTATTAAGATTGCCACTGCAATCAGTGCCAGCCCATGTACCATTTGATACTCGGCGGCGGTTTTAAAAATACCAATAGCATAATCTGATAAGCGACTTTTTAAACCATGGGCAGCAAATGCGCCCAGTATCACTGAAAGCATACAAAAAAAGCTGCCTGCGAGTAAAAATAGTTTAATCATGTTTTTCCTCTTTTACATTCTCAATGGTGCTGTTGATAAAGTTAGCCGCCTGCATTGCTGCAACATTCAGGTTTTGATGCTCAGTTATAACACTTTTTTTACGTGGTTTTAGTGAGTGGTCACCATCAGTTAACCATATATACTGCGGCTGTTTTGGCATTGCCATTGTGGCAAGCTCTTCACGGGTGCCAAAGGTGTCTCGTTCACCTTGTAGTACTAAAAAAGGACATGGTATGTCTGCAAAGTGATCTGTGCGGAGCTTTTCTGGCTTGCCCGGTGGATGAAACGGATAACCAAACGCAAGTACACCTAAAACAGCATGCGAGGTTGAGCAAGCAAGCATAGACGCCATGCGCCCGCCCATTGATTTACCCCCTATAAATAGCGGTAAATTTGCATCAGCTTGAGTAAGTATATGATCAAAATATGTAAGTAATTTTGGTGCTCGCTCTGGTGGGCGACGTTTATTGGTTTGTTTAGCAATTTGCATGTATTCAAAATCAAACAGCCCAACGTCAATACCATACTCACTGAGCTGTTTGGCCATGGTTTGCATAAACTCAGAATCACTGCCAGCCCCTGCACCATGCGCAAATATAAACTGTGCGATTGCAGGTTGCTGACTGCTTTTAACCCATTCAATGCTCATTAATATTCTTGCTCCTGCTCAACTAGGCTTAACATCCAATCTTTAAATGACACAATTTTACCTAATTCATTTTGCGACTCACGGATCACCAAATAATAGGCGTTTTTACTTTCTAAACTGTGATTAAACGGGATCACTAATCGACCTGCATCAATATCTGGTTTTGCTAAAACACTATTACCAATTGCAACACCTTGGCCATGTACCGCAGCTTGCAGCACCATAGATGAATGACTAAAAATAGGCCCTTGGTTAACTTGTACGTTGCGAACACCCGCGGTTTTCATCCATGTTTTCCAGTTTTTACGAGTGGTGTCATGCAACAACGTATGGTTTGCTAAATCACTTGGTTGATTAAGCGCTCTAGGGCCACTTAACAATAATGGGCTACACAGTGGCACTAAGTATTCAGTGTGCAATTTATAAGCTTGTACGCCACTCCAATGACCGCGACCATAATAAATTGAAATATCAACATCGTCTGTTAACGAGTTTTCGTCCTGATCTTGGGCTTTAATTCGCACATCAATTTCAGGGTGTAACTCGTTAAATAAGCTCAATCGAGGAATAAGCCATTGAATCGCAAAGCTCGGGGTTAAACTCACTGTTAGCGAGCCTTTTGCACCACGGGCTAGTAGCTTTTCGGTTGCGTCAATTAGCTGAGTAAAAATCTCTTTAATATCTAAAAAGTAGCCTTGACCTTCTTCGGTTAGAAGTAACGAGCGATTTTTACGCAAAAACAACTTTAACCCTAAGTGCTCTTCGAGGGTTTTAATTTGATGGCTTACCGCAGCCTGCGTCACATACAACTCTTCTGCGGCTTTAGTAAAGCTTAAATGACGGGCTGCAGCTTCAAAAGCTTTTAGCGCGTTTAATGGAGGAACTCGTCTTGACATGGCAACCAAGCTTAGAATTAGTTTTTCTTATGCGGTGAATTATATACCTATGCTGGGAAAGAGTATATTCAAGCCACAAAAAAAGCGACCTAAGTCGCTTTTTTATGAGTTAATCACTCTTTTATAAATCGCTAGCACTGGTATCAAGCGGAGCAAAGCTTTTGATTAAATCATCAACCGCTTTCATTTGCGATAAGTACCCTTCTAATTTACTCAGTGCTAATGCACAAGGGCCATCACATTTTGCTTCATTTGGATTTGGGTGTGCTTCAATAAATAAGCCTGCAATACCCAGTGCCATGCCACTACGAGCCAGTTCTGCTGCTTGAGCACGACGACCATCGGCTGAATCAGCTCGACCGCCAGGACGTTGTAGCGCATGAGTAGCGTCAAATATAACGGGCGCCATGGTTTTCATGTCATCCATGCCCAGCATATCAACCACTAGGTTGTTATAACCAAAGCTTGAACCACGTTCACACAAGGCCACATTATTATTGCCCGCTTCATTAAATTTAGTAATGATATGACGCATTTCATGTGGGGCTAAAAACTGTGGCTTTTTCACATTAATAATCGCGCCTGTTTTTGCCATTGCAACCACTAAGTCTGTTTGACGAGCCAAAAATGCCGGTAGCTGAATAACATCAACAACCTCAGCAACCGGTGCTGCTTGATGAGGTTCGTGCACATCGGTGATCAGCGGAATATTAAAGGTATTTTTAATCTCTTCAAATATCTTTAAGCCTTCTTCCATGCCCGGACCACGGTAAGAATTGATTGACGAGCGATTGGCTTTATCAAATGACGCCTTAAATACATAAGGAATATTTAATTTAGTAGTCACTTCAACATAATGCTCGGCAATTCGCATCGCTAAATCACGAGATTCCAGCACATTCATGCCACCAAATAAAACGAAAGGTTTATCATTTGCCAGTTCTATTTGATTAATATTTATAACTTGGTTGTTCATTTTAATTCCTTATGGTGCAACTGCTTGCATCATTAATCCACAAATATACGCCATATATGTACCTACACCATAGCCTAGTACCGCTAATAAAACGCCGACCGGTGCCAGTGATGGATGAAACGCAGCGGCGACAACAGGAGCCGAGGCCGCGCCACCTACATTGGCCTGAGAGCCAACAGCCATGTAAAATAACGGCGCTTTAATTAGTTTAGCAACAATCAGCATTAAGCTGGCGTGAGTTAGCATCCAAATTGCACCAAGCACAAAATACATTGGTGAATCAAAAATCGCCATCACATTCATATGCAGGCCAATTGATGCTACTAAGATATATAAAAATGCTGATGCCACTTTAGACGAGCCAAAGGCTTCGATATGACGCACTCTAGTGAACGATAAACTAATGCCTATAGTGGTCGATATAACAATAAGCCAAAAGAACTTACTATTTAAACTGTATTCTTTTGCCCATGCATAGTTATTGGCAAAGAACGGTCCTAAAATATCAGCACAAAAATGTGCTAAACCAGTAATACCAAAGGCAATAGCAATAATCATCATGTAATCATTCAGCGTTGGCATACGGGCATGCTCTGCATGGTATTTTTCAACACGCTGTTTTAAATCTTCAATCGCAGTGGTATCGGCCCCCGCTTTGGCATCAATCGCTTTATGGTTAGCCGCCATTAATAATAATACCGCCATCCATAGATTAGCCACAATCACATCAACAGTAACCATAGCAGAGAAGATATCACCGCCAACTTCAAACATCTCTTTCATAGACGCTTGGTTTGCGCCGCCGCCAATCCAGCTACCCGCAATAGTTGTCATACCGCGCCAAACAGCATCAGGGCCATGTCCACCCACTGCTTCAGGGTAAACGGCACTCATAATTAAAATAGCTAATGGCCCACCAATCACAATACCTACGGTGCCCGTTAAGAACATAATTAATGCTTTAGGGCCTAGATTAATAATCGCTCTTAAATCAATGCTAATAGTTAGTAAGATTAAACACGCAGGTAATAAATACCGCGAGGCAACGTAATACACACTCGATTGCGAGCCATCAACAATACCAAAGGTATTTAGCAACGATGGTAAAAAATAGCACAGCAATAATGCAGGCACATATTTGTAAAATGTTACAAGCCCTGGGCGCTGACTTGACGAGGTTTTAAAAATAAAGCCTAAAATAATCGCCAGTAAACCTAGTACAACAGCATCATTGGTGATCAAGGCAGTTTGGGGATCAGCCATAACGTTTCCTATTTTTATTTTTAATGGTGGGTTTTATGATTATCTTCAAGTTCTTCGATTTGATGTTGGATGACTTCAATAGCAGGGTCGTCGGGACATTCATCAACAAAAAATTGTAAATCATCTCGTGCCATTTTAGGGCAACCTAGCTGATTTAGTAAATAGCCTCTGTCGCGTCGCTCATAGGGATCATCCCCTAGCATTTCCATTAACAAATCAACGCAAGTTAACGCATGACCAAATTTGTTCTCACTAATAAAAGACCATTTTTGTTGCGCTAAAAATAATTTATATACTTCGTCTTCAAAAATAAGCTCAAGAGGCTCTTGCTCTTGTGCATTATCTTCGTTGGTATTTTCAGGAATGATATACCAGCTTTGTTGACCACTACTTGGCTCAACAATGTACCCTTCATCATCGCTCATTGCGACGTGAATGCCCACTTCGCCTTGAGTTATGCTTACACTAGCATCAAGTTTTGCATGCTGTAAAAAATGGCATAACAAAATAGCTAAGGTCGTGGGTGTACCACTGCGCATAGATAAGGTGTAGCTAATACTGTTTAGCTTGTACTCAGGTACTTTAAGGCTTGACGCACTAAATAACCACTGACTGTAAAAGCAATCAAGTAGTTGTTCTAAACGATCATGTGCATCGCGTGTTTGCGAACAAATAGTCTCTATTTGTTGCTCAAACGCAGTCAATATTTCAAGACTTGGTGTTAAGTCTATTTGAGGGTCCCATTTAGCTTCTGCTTTAATACAACGATATATTGCCGGTGGCAAAAAATCATCGTAGGCATCTTCTATATAAGATTCATCGTGTTCATCAAACCCGAGGGTGGTCATTCATACTACAACATTCTAGAAAACGAACACGTAGTTTACCTAATTTTAAGGTTAGATACCAATAATCAGAAATGAAATAAAGAGGCAAGCTTTACACCTGTAGTGTAAAGCTTAAGCAAGTATTGTTAATTACAACAATAGCGGGGCTTTGGCGGTTGCTAAAAAGCCAATAGCTAAGATAACCGCAGTGTTAAACACTAAAAACATAACTTTAGGTAATGTTGTGGTTTGCTTCGCACTAATAATCCCAACGGCGATATAAACAACCACCAATACAATTTTTTCTAATAGCCAAAGTTGCTCTAACGGGTTTATTTTAGCCATGGCCATTAAAGTAATAGCCGAGATGATTAGTAAGGTATCTATACTGTGGCTACCAATGAAAACCACTTTATTTTTAGCAAGGCTGCCACTGCCCATGCGCGAAAAAGAACGTACGTAAAATAAAATAATACTCACTAGCGCAATCGCCATGTGCGTATGTTTTAATGCTAAATAATCCATGTGTATTGTTACTTCTGTTTAGTTATGTGTTTTATCAGGAAAGCGTAAAATTACCGCTTCAAGTTCTTCAAGTTTATCATTGAATACATCAACAAGTTTAGGATCAAAATGCGTACCTTTGTTTGCATTGATCTCAGCAACGGCTTCTTCAAGTGTCCACGCACCTTTATAACAACGTTTATGACGCAGTGCATCATACACATCGGCCAATGCCACTATGCGAGCAAAAATATCGATACTCTCGCCTTTTAAGCCGCAAGGGTAACCAGACCCATCCCATTTTTCGTGATGTTGCTGTGCAATTAAGGCCCCTGCACTGACTATTTTACGCGGTGAATCTTTTAAAATGGCGTAGCCTTTGCCTGCATGGGTTTTCATAACTTCCCACTCATCACTGTTTAATTTACCGGGTTTATTTAAAATAGCATCCGGAATACCTATTTTACCCACATCATGTAGAGGCGAGGCAAAGCGAATTAAATTCGCTTGCTCTTCAGATAATCCATACGCTAATGCCAGTTCATAACAAATATAAGCAACCCGTTTTACATGATTACCCGTTTCACATGAACGCTGTTCAACTGCTTCGCTTAAACGATAGACAAGTTCTTGCTGGGTGGCTTCAACTTCAGTGTGTAATTGTACATTTTCAAATGCCAACTGCACATTTTGAGAAAAAATTTCGATTAGATTTCGTTGCGTATCTGTCAGTTTTGATGGCACACCGGATACAAATAACATCGAATTATGATTAAATTTACTACTACAATAGGCAAACAAATAGTCATCTTTATAAACAATTGCTTTGTTAGCTAGGGCTTCTTGGCACGCTAAGAGTTGATCTGCTGCTAATACTGTTTCTAGCTCTTCCCCTTCGCGCTTAGCAAAATCACCAGTGCCAGAGCAAACAATCAGTTTTTTATTTAATTCCTCTGACGGATTTTGCGCAACTAAGGTAGTGGCATACATAGCTTCGTCGGCCACATTAAGCAAGGAGGTTAGCTGCTGCATCACCCCTTCAATAAAGTTATCCATTGAATGAGTTGCAAAAATATTGCGAGAGGCGGTTATTATTTTTTCCAGCCCCTCACGTGACTGCTCAATAGAAATAATATCGCGATACGAACGAAGACTAGCCATCATCACGGTGAATAGTTTTTGTGCGGTGAGTTCTGTTTTAGATTTGTAGTCATTTATGTCGTAATTGACAATGACTTGACGCTCAGGGGCTTGACCTGGTTGCCCAGTGCGTAAAATGATACGAATGTAATTATTTTTAACGGTATTGCGTATGTATTTCGCGACTTGCAAACCAGCGTCGTCAGTTTCCATAACAACATCGAGTAGGATGATGGCTGCATCTGGGTGCTCATCAATTAACTTTTTTGCTTCTGCACCTGAATATGCGCTAATAAATTCCAAACGTTTATCTTGGAACTTAAAGTCACTCAATGCTAAACGGGTAACAGCGTGAACCTCTGGCTCATCATCAACTATTAAAACTTTCCATGTTCCTTGCTCTTCACTTGCTACTTCAGGTGGTTGTTCATTTGAAAATAAAAAATCTTCCATCACATAGAATTCCTTAAACCATATGCAAACAAACAACGGAGCTACTATAAATAATTTAGGGCCATTGTCCGAACGTTACGCGGTCGTTATTACCAAGATCTTTCACTGTGCTTACATTTATAAACGCCATTTGATTGAAAATATGACGCACAGCTGCACTTTGCTCAAATCCGTGTTCAATTAAAAGATAGCCACTTGCGTGTAAATAGTCACGTGATTGTGTAATTATTTGTTTAATATCAGCCATTCCTGCATCATCTGCGACTAATGCAGACAAAGGTTCAAAGCGCACGTCGCCTTGATGTAAGTGAACATCGTCATGTTCTATATAGGGTGGATTGGTTACAATTAGATCAAATTTTTTGTTTTTTAACGCACTAAACCAGTTACTCTGCTCAACAGTCACATTATTAATAGCTAATCGCTCTTGGTTGCGCTTTGCCAACGCTACCGCATCATCAATACGATCAACAGCAATAATATCCCATGAGGGCATTTCGCTCCCAAGTGCCAGTGCTATAGCTCCCGTGCCCGTGCCTAAATCAAGTACTTTCGCGTTTTTAGGCACTTCGCACTCAAGCGCAAGTTCAACTAAGGTTTCTGTATCAGGTCGAGGGATAAGTGTTGTTGGGTTCACTTCAAGCTGCAAACTCCAAAATTCACGACAGCCGGTAATATGCGAAACAGGTTCGCCTTGTAAGCGACGTTCACAGGCACGTTGAAATGCCTGATACTGTTCATCTGTGAGCTGTTTTTCAGGCCAAGTAAATAAATAACTTCGTGGCTTTTGTAAAATATTGAGCAGTAATACTTGTGCATCTAACTTTGCGCTATCACTACTTGATGCTAATAAATTAGTACCTGTAGTAATAGCGTTTTCAACAGAAGGCGTCACGATTAATCGTCGCCCATTGCTGCAAGTAAATCTGCTTGATGCTCTTGCATTAGAGGCTCGACAACGGCGCCTAAATCACCCGCTACCACTTCATTAAGACGATAAAGCGTTAAGTTAATACGGTGATCGGTAATACGACCTTGTGGATAGTTGTATGTACGAATACGCTCAGAACGATCGCCGCTGCCAACTAAGTTACGACGTTCTGATGCTTCAGCAGCATGACGCTTTTCATCTTCAGCTTGCTGAAGGCGCGCAGCCAATACCGACATCGCTTTAGCACGGTTTTTATGCTGAGAGCGCTCATCTTGACACTCAACCACTACACCCGTAGGTAAATGGGTAATACGAATGGCAGAGTCGGTTTTATTTACGTGCTGACCACCCGCGCCCGACGCTCTAAAAGTATCAACTTTAATGTCGGCAGTATTGATTTCGATGGCTTCTGCTTCTGGTACTTCAGCCATAACAGCTACAGTACATGCTGAGGTATGTACACGGCCTTGAGACTCAGTTTCAGGAACACGTTGTACACGGTGAACGCCTGATTCAAATTTTAATTGTCCGTAAACACCTTCACCGCTGATGTTAGCAATTACTTCTTTGTAACCACCGTGCTCACCTTCGTTGGTGGTAACAACCTCTACTTTCCATTTTTTTGTTTCTGCGTAACGGCTATACATTCTGAATAAGTCGCCAGCAAAAATAGCAGCTTCATCGCCCCCTGTTCCTGCACGAACCTCTAAAAATACATTGTTGTTGTCTCTCGGATCTTTAGGGAGCATCAGAACTTGAATGTCATCTTCTAAAGTCGAAATCTGTGCTTTTGCTTCTTTGTATTCTTCTTGTGCCATTTCACGCATTTCAGGATCTGAATCTTTAAGCATTTCTTCAGCACTGCTCAAATCCTCTTGTGCTTGCTGGTACGCTAAAAATGTTTTTACCACTTCTTCAAGCTCAGAGTATTCTTTTGAAAGAGTACGAAAGCGGTTTTGATCACTAATGACCGATGGGTCACTTAGTAGCGCTTGTACTTCTTCATAGCGCTCAACTAAGGTTTCTAATTTACGATAAACGGACTCTTTCATTTAACTGTTATTCCTGATCTATACCTAACATTTTTTTCAATTGATTTAACTGAGCCACTTCACCTTTTTTCGCTGCATCTTGGATGGCACGGGTAGGCGCGTGCATTAAGCGATTGGTTAATTTATTGGCTAGCTCTAAAATTACTTTTTCTGCATTTTTACCTGTATTAAGCTGGCTTAGGGCCCTATCTACAAGTTCTGTTTTTGTAGTTTGTACATCATTACGGTAGTGGCGAATTAAATCCACTGAATCAAGTGAACGCAGCCACATAAAAAACTCTTTGGTGCGCTCACTAATAATAATTTGTGCTTGTTCTGCCGCTTGCTCACGTGCAGCCATGTTTTCGCTAACAATGGCTTGTAAGTCATCAACGGAATATAAATAAGCGTCGTCAAGCTCTCCGACTTGGCTTTCAATATCGCGTGGTACAGCAATATCTATAAATAGCATAGGTTTATAACGACGTTGTTTCAGTGCTTGTTCCACCACTCCTTTACCAATAATAGGCAAAGTACTGGCGGTGGAGCTAATAACAATATCGGCTTGGTGTAATCGTTCTGGTAATTGTGCCAAGGCAATAACATCTGCTGACACTTCATCCGCTAAGCCGCGAGCCCGTTCTATTGTTCTATTAGCTACCGTTATTTTTTGTGGCTCATTTTGGTATAAATGTTTTGCTACCAGCTCAATGGTTTCACCAGCACCAATTAATAGCACCTTGGTTTTGTCTAATTTGCCATAAATATGCTTTGCAAGATTAACCGCAGCAAACGCAACCGAGACTGCACTCGCACCAATGTTAGTTTCGGTGCGTACTTCTTTTGCCACTGAAAAGGTTTTTTGAAACAAACGATCAAAAGTTACACCCACCGCATCGTGGGTTTTAGCGCTGTTATACGCTTGCTTTATTTGCCCTAAAATCTGTGGTTCACCTAACACCAGCGAATCAAGCCCGCAGGCTACACGCATTAAATGGTTTATTGCTGCGCTGTCTTCATAACAGTAGATGTTTTTACTCAGTTCATGTTCATCTAAACCATGGAAACTGGCTAACCATTGCAACAATGTTTGGGAATTTTGTTGCGCAAGGCTACAATACACTTCAGTGCGATTACAGGTAGACACAATAACCGCTTCATTAAAGTCGGCATGACCACTTAATTGCTGTAGCGCCTCTGAAATTTGCTCAGGCGAAAAGGCCACTTTTTCTCGTAAATCTACGGATGCGGTTTTGTGATTAATACCAAGTGCTATTATGGTCATATCTGCCAAATATTGCTGAGCCCTACTACATAGGCGGCAATTTTATCAAAAATCTCAGGAATATGGAAAGTAAGGAACAACATTTGACTCGACAATATTTTATTTTAACCCTGTTATTTGTTTTTTTAACGGGCTGCGCCAATAAAAACAACTACAATACAAAAACTTACGAAGACTGGAAGTTACGTCTTAGTACACAAAAAACTTGGCAGGTGGAAGGTAAATTAGCGTTTATTAGCCCTGATGAGCGCCAATCTGCTAACTTAAATTGGCAACAAACACAAAATAGTAATCATTTAGTGTTAACCACATTTATTGGCACCCGAATTTTATCGCTCAAACAAACCGCAGTGGGGGCTGAATTAATATTTGATGATCAACAGTTTTTTGATACTAATGCGAGTAAACTTTTACAACGCTTAACGGGGTTTACTTTACCGGTAAATAACGCCGGTCAGTGGTTAAAAGCCACTATTGACGATCAAACCTTAGAAGTCGATCAATTAGGCCGTGCTAAAAGCGTGTTATGGTTTGATGACGCTGGCAAAAAATGGCAAATAAACTACACCAGTTACATACAAAAACACGGTTTTTGGTTACCTAACGCGCTAACCTTAACCCATCAAAAGATTAAAATTAAAATCAAACTCTACGATTGGCAGTTTAACTAATTATGAATACTCCCTTTGAACTTTCGCTGATTGCGCCGGCGAAGCTAAATTTATTTTTACATATTAATGGTCGCCGTGATGATGGCTATCATGAATTAGAAACCCTGTTTACATTTTTAAACTATGGCGACGAGCTCCATTTTACGCTTACTAATGATAAAAGTATTAGTATTAGCGGTGACACTCATGGCATTGCACTAACTGACAACTTAATTTATAAAGCAGCTTTATTATTGCAAACTCAGTGTAAAGTGAATGTAGGTGCAAAAATAAATTTAACTAAACGTTTGCCTATGGGCGGAGGTGTTGGTGGTGGCTCATCCGATGCCGCGTCAACACTTTTAGCGCTTAATACACTGTGGAATACCGCTCTTACACTAGATGAACTTGCAGATTTAGGCTTGAAGCTCGGTGCTGACGTACCTGTATTCATTAAAGGTAAAAGTGCCATAGCACATGGCATTGGCGAGCAATTAGAGTATGTTAAATTGCCACAAAAATGGTACTGCGTTGTTTTTCCAAACCAGCATGTCAGTACTGCACAAATATTTACTCACCCCGATTTAAAACGTGACACGCCTAAACTTTTAGGTGACTGGCAACAACAGGTTTTGACTAACGATTGTGAGCCTTTAGTGAAAAAGCTGTGTCCCGAGGTTGAAAAAACCCTGCAGTGGTTGCTAAAATACGCCCCATCAAAGATGACCGGAACAGGTTCATGTTGTTTTGTTGAATTTGCTAGTCAAGTTCAAGCACAAGATGTACTTGCTAACCTCCCCCATACTTGGCAGGGGTTTATCGCATCAAGCGTTAATACTTCTCCTGCTCACACGGAGTTAGCCGCCATCATTGATAAATGAAGTAACGTACAAGTAATCATAAGTTAACCTACTTTGTTCATTCAATGTAAGTTAGTCCAAAAATTCAGTGCCTGAGGAACCCTACCGTGCCTGACATGAAGCTCTTCGCTGGTAACGCAACACCTGACCTAGCTCAAAAAGTTGCAAAACGTTTATATATTGAATTAGGCGATGCTGTTGTTGGCCGTTTTAGTGACGGTGAGATCAGTGTTCAAATTAATGAAAATGTTCGTGGCTCGGATGTTTTTATCTTACAATCAACCTGTGCCCCTACTAACGATAACCTGATGGAACTTATCGTTATGGTTGATGCGCTACGACGTGCATCTGCCGGTCGTATCACTGCCGTTATTCCTTATTTTGGTTATGCTCGTCAAGATCGTCGTGTACGTTCTGCGCGTGTGCCAATTACAGCTAAAGTGGTTGCGGATTTCTTATCAAGTGTAGGTGTTGACCGCGTTCTTACGGTTGATTTACATGCTGAGCAAATCCAAGGCTTCTTCGATGTACCAGTAGATAACGTATTTGGCAGCCCGGTATTATTAGAAGATATGAAAAACCGCGACTTTGATGACGTGGTTGTTGTATCACCTGATATTGGTGGTGTTGTACGTGCCCGTGCAATTGCAAAACTATTAAACGATACCGACCTAGCTATTATTGATAAACGTCGCCCTCAAGCTAACGTTTCTCAAGTAATGCATATTATTGGTGACGTTGAAGGTCGTGATTGTATTATTGTTGATGACATGATTGATACCGGTGGTACATTGTGTAAAGCAGCTGAAGCTCTTAAAGAGCATGGTGCTAAACGTGTATTTGCTTACGCTACTCACCCTATTCTTTCTGGTACAGCTGCAGAAAACTTACGTAACTCTGTGATTGATGAAGTGATTGTAACTGACTCAATTCCACTGTCTGACGAACTAAAAGCGCTTGATATTGTTAAAGTATTAACACTTGCAGATATGTTAGCAGAGACTATTCGTCGCATTAGCAACGAAGAATCTATCTCGGCAATGTTTGAACATTAAAGTTAAACATTAATGAGTATAAAAGCGCCTTTTGGCGCTTTTTTTGTAGGTGATGTTTATTTTATAAACCCGCAGTGGTATGATAGCGCGCCTTTTGGCTAGGGACCTTGGTCGCAAAGGCCCTAACACTTTTAATTATTGGAGACATCATGTCTAACACAACTTATACTTATGACGCTGAACTTCGCGTAGAAACTGGTACTGGTGCGAGCCGCCGCCTACGTCGCGAAGACAAAGTGCCGGCAATCCTTTATGGAGCTGATAAAGAAGCTTTATCGCTTACTTTTGAACATAAAGATATGATCAAAGCACAAGAAGACGAAGGCTTTTACACTCACATCCTTACATTAAATGTAGGTGGCGAGAAAGTTGAAGCTATCTTAAAAGATATCCAACGTCACCCTTTCAAGCCTAAGCTTACTCACCTTGATTTCCAACGTGTAGACGCAACTCACAAACTAGTAACTAAGGTTCCTTTACACTTCATCGGTGAAGATAAAGTAACTAAGTTAGGTGCAACTGTTGTTCACCAGTTAACTGAAGTTGAGATTTCTTGTCTTCCTAAGTCACTTCCAGAATTCATCGAAGTAGACGTATCTGATCTTGTAGCTGGTGATTCAATCCACCTTACAGATCTTGCGTTCCCTAAAGGTGTTCAATCTGTTGAGCTTGGTAAAGGCGAAGGCCACGATCAGTCTATCGTTACTATCAAAGCTAACAAAGCAGCTCCAACTGAAGACGACGCTTCAGACGCTGCAGAATAATATTTAAGGTCTCGCACCTTGAATTCTATTCAAATGCTTGTGGGCCTGGCTAATCCAGGCCCCGAATACGCAAATACACGCCACAACGCAGGTGCTTGGTTCATTCAAGAACTCGCTGCACGCTACAACTGCACGCTAAAACACGACCCTAAATATCACGGCCTTACTGGCAAAGTGATTATTCAAGGCAAAGAATTCAAATTACTGATCCCCACCACTTACATGAACTTAAGTGGCAAAGCGGTGAGTAGTTTAGCCAATTTTTTTAAAATCCCAGTGGAAGACATACTTGTCGCCCATGATGAATTGGATTTAGACCCAGGCGTTGCCAAATTAAAAAAAGGCGGCGGACATGGCGGTCATAATGGCTTAAAAGACATTATTGCAAAAATGGCAAATCAAAAAGACTTTATGCGCTTACGCATAGGTGTTGGTCATCCAGGACATCGTGAAATGGTCACCGGTTGGGTGCTTGGAAAAGCAGCCAAGGAAGATCAGGAAAAAATGGATGCCGCAGTTGATGAAGCAGTTCGTTGTATGGAAATACTTGCTAAAGACGGTGTGTTAAAAGCACAAAACAGACTACATTCGTTTAAACCCTAATTTTTAGGGGTATACGTACACACGTTTTAAACGAATCTAAACAAGGTATCTTACTATGGGTTTTAAATGTGGCATCGTTGGCTTGCCTAATGTTGGTAAATCAACACTTTTCAATGCATTGACTAAAGCGGGTATTGAAGCCGCTAATTTTCCTTTTTGTACCATTGAACCTAATACAGGTGTGGTACCGGTGCCAGATCCTCGCCTAGACGAACTTGCTAAAATTGTTAACCCACAACGTATTCTTACAACAAGTATGGAATTTGTGGATATTGCAGGTTTAGTTAAAGGTGCATCGAAAGGTGAAGGCCTAGGCAATCAGTTTTTAGCAAATATTCGTGAAACAGATGCGATTGGCCATGTAGTTCGCTGTTTTGAAGATGAAAACGTTATTCACGTAGCCGGTACTATTGACCCTGCGGACGACATTGACGTGATCAACACTGAGCTTGTACTTGCTGATATGGACAGTGCTGATAAAGCAATTTTCCGTAATGCAAAAAAAGCAAAAGGCGGTGATAAAGACGCAAAAGAGCAAAATGCAGTACTTGAAAAAGTAAAAGTGCATCTTGATGAAGGCTTAACTTTACGTTCTTTAGCACTAACAAAAGAAGAAAAAGCAGCAATTGCGCCTATTAACTTCTTAACCATCAAACCAACTATGTATATTGCCAATGTAGCAGAAGATGGATTTGAAAATAACCCACTACTTGATCGTGTACGTGAAATAGCTGCCGCTGAAGATGCGGTTGTTGTGCCTGTGTGTGCTGCCATCGAGTCTGAGCTTTCTGAGCTTGAAGATGAAGACAAGTTAGAGTTTATGGCTGACCTTGGTCTTGAAGAGCCAGGGCTTAACCTTGTTATTCGTGGCGGTTATGAATTACTGCACTTACAAACCTACTTTACTGCGGGTGTAAAAGAAGTTCGTGCATGGACTATCCCTGTGGGTGCAACAGCGCCACAAGCTGCAGGTAAAATCCATACCGACTTTGAACGTGGCTTTATCCGTGCACAAACAATTGCTTTTGATGACTTTATTGCATGTAAAGGCGAAAGCGGTGCAAAAGAAGCAGGTAAAATGCGTCAAGAAGGTAAAGAATACATTGTTAAAGATGGCGATGTAATGAACTTCTTGTTCAACGTATAATTAAACACTGCACCACCTTGAGTGGCTAATTGTTTTGAAAGGCTCGTTTTTACGGGCCTTTTTTATTTTCAGCCGAATAAAAACAATAATTAGCTACTTTTACCATAAGCTCAGAATTGTAAAACAAAGCTATAATTACAATGCTACGCTCATAAAGAGTGTTAAAAAAGCAACGTTTTAATTAAAAAGTAGCCGGTTAGCCTATTTTTCCTGCAAACAAACCAACTTAAGTGTTTTTTTGCAAAAAAGGTGTTGACGAATTTGGGGCATATCAGCATAATACGCCCCGCACTCAGCGATGAAGTGCTAACAAAAAAGATGGCTAAGTAGCTCAGCTGGTTAGAGCACATCACTCATAATGATGGGGTCACAGGTTCAAATCCCGTCTTAGCCACCATTTATTTTTTGTTGCTCAATGAAGAGTGT
>NZ_PNDH01000043.1:0-85896 GCF_005887175.1 Pseudoalteromonas sp. S1612
CTGTTTGATTAAAGCAGATCATGTCAAATTTTACTAAATAAAAAAGGCATAGCTTTTCTAATAAAGCTATGCAGAGGTTATAGACTTATTAACTTATTTTAGGTTGAGGTTATAGCCACCATAAATGGTGCTTGTTAATAGACTTATCTAACTCTAGTACAGTTTAAAAAATATCATCACAAAGATTCATAGCCTAAGCCTTATTTAAACTTATATTACGGTAATTAAACTAGCCTATTTGATCAAATAAAATGGGGGTTCACAAAACAGTTTGTATCTAATTTTAAAAGACCCCAGTACTTTTTTTATATTGAGGACTTTAATAGTAACTTAAGTATTTATTATCTTTATAAATTATTAAGTTATAAATGTATTCATATAAACCACGCTATTATTTAATCCGTTAACCTCACGTATTTCTCAGCCAACTCATCTATACTTTCACGATGATTAGGGTCGGGCTTTATGCAGTCAATGGGGCATACGCTCACGCACGTTGGCTTGTCGTAGTGGCCCACGCATTCGGTGCACTTTGCGGGATCGATTTGGTAGATTTTGGCGCCCATATAAATGGCTTCATTTGGGCACTCTGGATCGCACATATCACAGTTAATGCATTTACTATTTATGAGTAAAGCCATGATTTAACCACTAACCACGGCTTTTTTAAACGGATTGCGGGTATCTTGGTTTTCATCCAAATTGCGCATCAGTATGGCGTGCTCTAAATCGATAGTGTCAGGCAGTGGAATTTTTACAATGTGGCCTGAACCTTTGGCATCGGTAATGCTTTCGCCTTTTTTATTTTCCATACTTTCTAGGGTAAAGCTAATATTGCCTTTCGGCGTCATTAGCTCTAATGAATGGCCGACACAAAACTTATTTTTTACATCTATTTCAACCAAACCATTAGCATTACGCCCTAATACCTCACCTACAAATTGCTGCTGAGTTGATACAGAGTGACCATATTCATAATTTTGATAATCTTGATGAGCATGGCGCTTTAAAAAACCTTCGGTGTAACCACGGTGTGCTAAGTTCTCAAGGGTTTTAAATAAGTCTGCATCAAATGGTTTACCTGCAACGGCATCGTCAATCGCTTTACGATACACCTGAGCGGTACGCGCAACATAATAAAATGACTTAGTACGCCCTTCTATTTTTAAGCTATGCACCCCCATTTTTGTTAGCTGCTCTACGTATTGCACGGCGCGTAAGTCTTTTGAGTTCATGATATAAGTACCATGCTCGTCTTCAAATGCGGGCATGTATTCACCTGGGCGGCCTTGCTCTTCAAGCATAAATACATCGTTACATGGCGCGCCTTCACCTAACGTAGGTATAACCGTTTTAGGGTCAATTTTATGTACCATTTCACCGGTTTCATTCTCAGTACCGGGTTTAACATCGTACTCCCAACGACACGCATTGGTGCACGTCCCTTGGTTAGGATCGCGCTTATTAATATAGCCTGAGAGTAAACAGCGCCCTGAATAGGCCATACACAGAGCACCATGGACAAATACTTCTAGTTCTGTTTCTGGGCATAAAGAGCGTATTTCACTTATTTCTTCAAGCGATAACTCACGAGATAAAATTACCCGTTCAATCCCCTGCTTTGCCCAAAACAATACGCTTGCGTAGTTTACTGCATTGGCTTGAACCGACAAATGAATTGGCATATCGGGCCACTTTTCACGTACTAGCATTATTAAACCCGGATCGGACATGATCAATGCATCCGGCTTCATAGCAATTACTGGCTCTATATCACGTAAATACGATTTCACTTTCGCATTGTGTGGGGCAATATTCGACACTACATAAAACTTTTTATTCAGCGCATGCGCTTCGTTAATCCCTGTTTGTAATGTATCTAAATCAAATTCGTTGTTGCGAACCCTTAAACTATAACGAGGTTGGCCCGCATATACAGCGTCGGCCCCATAGGCAAAGGCATAACGCATATTTTTTAAGCTACCTGCTGGGCAAAGTAGTTCAGGAATAAACGGGGTTGAAGAAGTAACTGCTGACATGTGCGCTCCATACATCGAACCGAGTTCAAGTCGGTTGCATGAATAATTATACCAACCCGCAATAATACTTAATCATTTTACGGGGCTAAACGTGTCGCTACCTGCGTTAAAAAAATCTCATTTAGAACAACTAAATAGCAATTTTTTGCCTAGCTATCAACACGTTTTTCCAGCCTCAAAATAGACCACTTAATTAAGCGAATTGGTATTAAGGAAAATAAACCGCGCAAGTATAATGAGGGGGCAAAAGAGAAACCTTGATCAAGATCATCAAAATTTCTCTTCTACGATAATAAATGAAGAGCAGCAGATTTAAGTTATTTTTTACTGCTTAATTGGTTCGAGAATTGACTAACGGCATCAACAACTTGTTGCGCGCCTTTTTTAATATCACTCATTACATCACCAGATTCTTTGGAAAGGTCTAAGCCTTGTTGCGCTTTATTTTTACCTTGCTCAATTACAGCAACGGTTGATTGAGTTAAATTTTGGTTTTGCTGTACAACATCCACTATTTCTTCGGTAGCTTTACTGGTTCTTGAGGCAAGTAAACGCACTTCATCAGCCACCACCGCAAACCCACGGCCTTGCTCGCCAGCACGCGCGGCCTCAATAGCTGCATTAAGCGCCAATAAATTAGTTTGATCAGCAATGCTGCTAATACTCTGCACTATGCTCGCAATAAGTTGCGATTGTTTATCTAATGCTGAAATTTCTTGAGCAGCTTGCTCCATTTGTACCGACAATTCGTTCATAACCTGTACAGTTTTTTGTACCACCTCCGCGCCTTTATCCGCGTTATTGTCAGTTTCGATAGAGGTGCCATGCGCAATATTTGCCGCTTGCTCTGTAGCCAGTTCTCTTTCTACTTGATCAGTGATCACCGTGGCAAATTTTACTACTTTGTAGAGCTCATTGGCTTCATTAAAAATCGGATTATATGATGCTTCTAACCACACCTCATGACCGTGCTTATCAATACGTTTAAATCTGCTCGCAATAAACTCGCCATTGCGCAACCGTTGCCAGAAGACTTGATACTCTTTACTACTCGCTTCTTGCTCATCACAGAACATACCATGATGTTTGCCCACCACATCTTGTCTTGAATAACTCATACTTTTTAAGAAGTTGTCATTAACACGCAGAACCATACCCTGAGTATCGAACTCAATAACCGCTGTTGAACGATGCAATGCTTTGATTAAATCTTCGTTTTCTCTCGAGCTTTCAATTATTTGTGTAAGCACAGTGCAATGCAGGGTTAAATACTCAAGCTGACCTTGCTCATTTTTTATCGGGTGTAAAATACAGCGTAACCAATCTCGTTGTCCGTTTTCGTGAGATACTTGAATAGCGCCAGCAAAATGTTCGGCTTTACTTAACGCTTTTTTAAAGGCATGAAAATCAGCGTTATTTCTCGCATTTTCTGAGATGAAATCTAAAATGTTTTTATTAATTATTTTATTATTTGAGTAGTTAAACTCTCGCTCAAAGTTTTTATTTTGTCTTAAAATAGCGCCTTGTTTATCAAGCTCTAATACCAGCATTTCACTGTCTAAACTTTGCTTAACCTGCTCCCTCACTGAAAGCTTACTTTGTAAATCAGCAATTTGAGTTTTTAAAGGTTGGTTAAAAAACATATTTTTACCTTAAAGTTTGCATGTATTCTTCATGCATTTGGAGTCGATAGACGCATTGATAATCGCTATCACTAAAAAAATACAAATCAGATGTGGCACTAATTTATAAACTCATATTAACGTTATAGCCACTTTTTTAGTTCAGTTAAGTATAGGTTGTTAAATTAAAATATTCGTCAACGTAGAATAAATTAGGTTTTTTTAACTAAAACGCGTATAATTCGCGCCCGTTAATATTCAACCTTTTATTTAAATTATTGGAGCACAAAGATGGCTTTAGAGCGTACTTTTTCAATCGTAAAACCTGATGCAGTTGCTAAAAACCACATCGGCGCAATCTACAACCGTTTCGAAACTGCGGGTCTTAAAATCGTTGCAGCTAAAATGGTTCACCTTTCACAAGAGAAAGCTGAAGGTTTCTACGCTGAACACAGCGAACGTCCTTTCTTTGGCGCTTTAGTATCTTTCATGACTTCTGGCCCAGTAATGGTTACCGTTCTTGAAGGCGAAAACGCTGTTCTTAAAAACCGTGAAATCATGGGTGCTACTAACCCTGCTGAAGCACTAGCTGGCACTTTACGTGCAGACTACGCTGATAGCATTGACGAAAATGCGGTTCACGGTTCTGACGCTGTTGAATCTGCTGCTCGCGAAATCGCGTACTTCTTCGCTGACGAAGAACTTTGCCCACGTACTCGTTAATTCGAGTTCACAGCTAACCCTGTGATGCAAAGTATGAAAAGGGCTTTCGAGCCCTTTTTTAGTCATTAAGTAAAGTATTAGCCGTTTATTTATGATGTTTTACTTAATGATTATAGTGGATGAATTGTGTACAATTCGTCCTTGTAAATTTTTACCATCACCGCCACCGATTGAGGTTGTTACATGACCGAGCAAAAAAAGATTAACTTATTAGATTTAAACCGAGATGCAATGCGTGAGCTATTTGTATCATTCGGTGAAAAGCCATTCCGTGGCGATCAGGTGATGAAATGGATTTATCATTTTGGCGTAGATAATTTCGACGAAATGAGTAACGTAAACAAAAAGCTAAAAGAAAAGCTTAAAAATGAATGCGAAATTGTTGCACCAGAAATATCAGTTCGCCAACAAGCCAGCGACGGTACCATCAAATACGCACTCGTGTTAGAAGGCGGTCAAGAAGTTGAAGCAGTTTGGATCCCAGAAAAAGATCGCGCCACCTTGTGTGTATCTTCTCAAGTGGGCTGTGCACTAGAATGTACTTTTTGCTCAACGGCTCAACAAGGCTTTAACCGTAACTTAAAAGTGTCTGAAATTATCGGCCAAGTATGGCGAGTAGCCAAAGATATTGGCCTAGATGGCAACAGCGAAAAACGTCCTGTCACTAACGTAGTGATGATGGGTATGGGCGAGCCGTTACTTAACGTTAAAAACGTGGTACCGGCGATGGAATTAATGATGGACGACTGGGGCTTTGGTTTATCTAAACGCCGCGTTACATTAAGCACCTCAGGTGTGGTACCTGCCCTTGATTTATTGAAAGAAAAAATAGACGTAGCACTGGCAATTTCATTGCATGCGCCAGATAACGCCCTGCGTGATATTTTAGTACCGATCAATAAAAAATACCCAATTGAAGAGTTTTTAGCTGCGTGTCGTCGTTACATTGACGGTTCAAAAGCCAATAAAGATGTGACTATTGAGTATGTAATGCTTAACGGTGTTAACGATAGTACCGATCAAGCTCATGAACTGGTTAAAACGTTAAAGGGAACGCCCTCGAAGGTTAACCTTATTCCATTTAATCCATTCCCAGGTAATGAATATACTCGTTCAAGCAACAGTCGAATTGATCGCTTCTCTAAAGTATTACAAGCTGCGGGGATTACCTGTATTGTTCGCCGTACTCGTGGAGATGACATTGACGCTGCCTGCGGCCAGTTAGCTGGCGATGTTGTAGACCGTACGAAGCGTATGGCGAAAAAGAAAATGCGTGATGACAATGCAATTGCAGTGAATATTCATCAAGCCTAATTTTTTGAGTAATCAAGAGCCTTTGTGATATATCGTTTATTTTTAAATAAATGATGCAACACAAAGGCTTTGAGGTAAGATAGAGGTTATGGATATAAATAAAGAGACAAAGTAATGCGATCTTTACTTACGTTAGCACTATCAACACTGTTTTTAAGCGGTTGTGTTACCGAGAATAGTTACAACGGCAGCGATAAACCGGTCCTCGAGAATAAAATTAATAACGATGGTGCAGCTCGCACGCGCATAGCATTGGCATTACAGTATTTAAATACAGGCAATAACTCTCAAGCGAAATATAACTTAGAACGTGCCAGCGAGTACGCCCCAAACTTACCCGAAGTACACTACTCTTTAGCATACTATTACCAACAAGTTGGCGAGAACGGATTAGCCGACAAAGCCTATCAAAAAGCGTTGGCCATTAAGCCAAATGATCCTAACACCTTAAACAACTACGGCACGTTTTTGTGCAGTATTAATGAGTATGACCGCGCCACCGATCAGTTTTTAAAAGCGATTGAAATACCCAGTTATATTCGTGTAGCGCAAAGCTATGAAAATTTGGCTCTATGTGCCATTGAGTTTAACGATTTCACCAACGCCGAAAGCTATTTTCAGCAAGCACTAAACCATAGTTCACAACGCGCATCTACATTAATAAGCTTAGCCGCTTTATATTACGCAAAAAGCGACTTGTACAAAGCCAGCAACTTAATAAAACGTTATGACGATACCGCGCAAGTTTCTTCTCGCGCTTTATTGCTTGGCTATTTGGTTAAACAACGAATGGGTAAAATTGAAGACGCAGAAAAAATTGCGACAACCTTATTACAAACCTACCCTAGTAGTATGCAAGCTAACGCTATTCGCGATAACCAGTTAAGACGAACAGAATTTGAAGTACTACGTGAAAAATATCGCCAAGCACAGTTAGATGAATTACAAGAAAGTAGTAATAACAATCAAATTATTGCTGAGCCGAAAATAAAGGTTATTCGTAAAAAAAGCCCCATACCGACTTCAAATAGCGAAGCGTCAGGTGAGCAAACTAAAAAAATACGCTAGATAATTACACACCTTTTAGCTGTAAACCAAAATATAGCCTTAAGGATGATGTGTAAAAGCCTGTTTTAGGGTAAAGCAATTTAGCATTTCAGTGTGATACAATGCTAGACTACTACGAATAAGGTGTATTAAAGGACTTAAAAACACATAAATTTTATCTAAACACGGTATAGTTTTTAAGATATTGAATGTAGTCCCTTTTTATAGTGCGCCTTAGCAACAAGAATTAACGAATACCAAAAAATAAAAACGAAGTCTTACTCTGGTTGTTAAGCCAAAACATAAACTTTTACTAGTGGATCCAAACTGATACACATTATGAATGAAGATAATACACAACCGCAGAACGATGAACCCTCTGTAGGTCAAATACTAAAAACACATAGAGAAAATGCAAACATTAGCCTTGCTAAGATTGCATCATTATTAAAGTTGACTGAATCGCAAGTTCAACATATTGAAAACGACGAATATCATTTACTAGGCGCAAAAACATTTGTTAAAGGCTACATAAAAAATTATTGTCGCACGCTAAACATTGATAGCACTGCTATTTTAACTATGCTGCCAGCCTATAGCACATCAGATAAGCCTGTAGATATGCAAAGCTTTTCAAGACGTACAGAAAAAGAAGCGCATGACAGCCGACTAATGACGGTAAGTTATTTAATTTTAGCCATTGTTATTGGCTCATCTGCTGTATGGTGGTGGCAAAATGCAATGCCTATTGATGAACAAACTAACACTATTAATGCAAATAACTCTCTTATCTCGGAGCAACAAAAAAGCACAAAACTGTTAGCAGAAGCTGCCGATGAAGCACAATCAAATGAGATTGAGCCTGCACCACAAGCAAACTCAAGCATATTCAATGAACAACAAACAATTCAAGCTGCGCCAGTTAATAATGCACAAAGTCAAAGTGAACCAACAAGCAGTGATTTAAGCACTATTATTATGATGTTTAATGACGAAAGCTGGGTTGAAATCCACGATGCCAACGATGAGAAAATTGCATTTGGTGTAAAAAAAGCAGGCTACGAAATGACCTTGACTGGTGTAGCGCCTTTTTCAGTGGTATTAGGCAAGCACGATGTTGTTCGTATTACCCTAAATGGTGAGCCAGTTGATATTTCGGCTTTTCCTAAAAACCGTTTAGCTAAATTTAAATTACCCTTAGCAGAGTAGTCGCTATGTTTTCAGAATCTCCTATAAAACGCAGAAAATCCACCCGCATTAATGTGGGTAATGTTCCAATTGGTGATGGTGCACCAATTGCAGTGCAGTCAATGACTAACACAGACACAATGGACATTGATGCCACTGTAGCTCAAATTCAAGCGATTCAAGATGCCGGTGCTGACATAGTCCGTGTATCTGTTCCAACTATGGATGCCGCTGAAGCATTTAAAAGTATTAAAGAGCAGGTATCGATACCGCTGGTTGCTGATATTCACTTTGACTACCGCATTGCATTAAAAGTAGCAAAGTATGGCGTTGATTGTTTACGTATTAACCCAGGAAACATTGGCAGTGAAGAGCGTATTAGAGCGGTTGTCGACTCAGCCCGTGAGCACAACATTCCAATTCGTATTGGCGTAAATGGTGGATCACTTGAGCGCGACCTACAAGAAAAATACGGCGAGCCAACACCTGAAGCCTTACTTGAGTCGGCTATGCGCCATGTAGATATATTACGTCGCTTAGACTTTGACCAATTTAAAATCTCGGTGAAAGCGTCAGACGTATTTTTAGCGGTTGGCGCGTATCGTCTACTTGCAAAAGAAATCGACCAGCCACTGCATTTAGGTATTACCGAAGCAGGCGGCATGCGCTCTGGTTCAGTTAAATCGGCCGTTGGTTTAGGCATGTTATTGGCTGAAGGTATTGGTGACACGCTGCGTGTATCATTAGCAGCGAATCCAGTTCAAGAAATAAAAGTAGGCTTTGATATATTAAAATCATTGCGTATTCGTTCTCGCGGCATTAATTTTATTGCTTGCCCTAGCTGTTCACGCCAAGAGTTTGATGTAGTAAGCACCATGAATCAACTTGAAGAGCGTTTAGAAGATATTATTGAGCCAGTTTCAGTGTCAGTCATTGGCTGTGTGGTTAACGGACCAGGCGAAGCATTAGTGAGTGATATTGGCCTTGCCGGCGCAAACCGTCGCTCAGGTTTATACATTAATGGCGAACGCCAAAAAGCCCGTATTGATAACAATAATATTGTTGATCAACTTGAAGGCTATGTACGCGATTTCATTGAACAGAAGCAACAACAAACTCCAATCGACATAAAAATCGTAGAGTGATGTGTTGTTACAACACTATGTATTTAAATGACCTTTTTTAGTCGCGGTATTCACAACGTAGTATAAATTACGTACGCTCCGCTACGCTCGCAATTACCTTATAGTTAAGGTTATAATGCAGGGTCGATTTTTTAGTTTTACGTGGTTGCAACCCAGGGTTGCACATAAACAGATTTAGGATTTATCAGTGGCAAAACAAATTCAGGCAGTTCGCGGTATGAACGATTGCCTGCCAGGCGATACGCAAGTTTGGCAGAAAGTAGAACACATTTTACGCGAGACCGTATCATCGTTTGGTTATCAAGAAATTCGTTTTCCAATTGTAGAATCAACCGACCTATTTAAACGCTCTATTGGTGAAGTAACCGATATAGTAGAAAAAGAAATGTACACCTTTGCCGATCGTAACGGCGACAATTTAACCTTGCGCCCGGAAGGGACTGCAGTGTGTGTACGTGCAGGTAACGAAAATGGCCTGTTATACAATCAAGAACAACGCCTTTGGTACATGGGCCCTATGTTTCGCCATGAACGCCCACAAAAAGGTCGTTACCGTCAATTTCATCAGTTTGGTTTAGAGACTTTTGGTATTGCCAGCGCCGATATTGACGCCGAAGTTATTTTACTCACGGCGCAACTTTGGGAAGCATTTGGCATTACTGACCATGTGCGTTTAGAACTTAATTCATTAGGTTCAAACGAAGCTCGCGCACAATACCGCGATGCCTTAATCGCCTTTTTAGAACAACATACCGATGTACTAGATGAAGATTCAAAACGTCGTATGTACTCTAACCCACTGCGCGTTTTGGATACTAAAAATCCAGATATTCAGGCAATCTTAGTCGATGCACCAAAGTTATCTGAACATTTAGATGCTGAATCAAAAGAACATTTTGAAAATTTATGTGAACGATTAGATGCCGCAGGCGTCAAATACACGGTTAATGAAAAGCTGGTACGTGGCTTAGATTATTACAACCGCACTGTATTTGAATGGGTAACCGACAGCTTAGGTGCACAAGGTACTGTATGTGCTGGTGGTCGTTATGATGGTTTAGTAGAACAATTAGGCGGTAAATCAACCCCTGCGGTAGGTTTCGCGATGGGTTTAGAGCGCTTGGTTTTACTGCTTCAAGCACTTGAATGTGTAGGTGACATACGCCGTAGTGCTGATGTATATTTAGCAGCTATGGGCGACAAAGCCAGTATTCAAGCGCCTATAATTGCATCTACCTTACGTCGTGATGTACCTGGATTACGCGTAATGGTGCACGCTGGCGGTGGTAACTTTAAAAAACAACTTAAACGTGCTGATAAAAGCGATGCTCTCGTCGCAATTATTATCGGTGAAGATGAATTAGAGCAAGGCGTTGTGACTATTAAATACTTACGTGAACGTAAAGAACAAGTCACACTAGAACTAGAACAAGCTAAAACGTTACTTGCAGAACTAATTAATAGCTAAATTATATAAAGCGTAAGTAGTGAAGCGCTTTAACAGAGGTAAGCATGGAAATTTATTCAACAGAAGAACAACAAGCAGAAGCAATTAAACGCTTTTTTCGTGAAAACGGCCTTTCACTAGCGTTAGGCGTTATTGTTGGTTTAGGTGGTTTATATGGCTGGAAAGCATACAACCAAAATCAGATAACGACTGCAGAGCAAGCATCTGATGCATACACTAAGCTTGTTGAAAGCGACAGCGTATTAGCTTCTGCTGATGCATTTATCAGTGAAAACAAAGACACTCAGTACGCAACTCTAGCGGCATTTGTTGCTGCAAAAGAAGCTGTAGATGCCCAAAACTTAGATTTAGCAAATGAAAAATTAAGCTGGATTGTAACTAACGTTGATAACGCCCAGCTTAAAGCCATTGCAACAACACGTTTAGCACGTGTGCAAATTGCTCAGCAGCAATACGATGATGCATTGAGTACATTAAATGCTCCTCTTCCTGAAGCATTTAACGCAAATGTGGCTGAATTAAAAGGTGATATTTACACTCAACAAGGCAATAAAGAGCAAGCACGCGTGGCTTACCAAGCTGCTGTTGATGCAGGTGGATTAACGAGTAATCCTCTTTTACAAATTAAGTTAGATGACCTAGCAGTAACTAGCCCAGCGGCATAAGGTTTTAGGCATGAGAAAAATAACAACAGCAACGCTTGCCCTATGTATGGCAACCCTAATGGGGTGTTCTTCAAGTGATGACGAAGAAGAACTGGTGCTTCCAGAAATAGCCAATCAATTTGAAACTGATGTGGTATGGCAAGAATCTATTGGTAACGGTGTAGAGCATTACTTTTCACGCCTATCACCTGCTGTTTATAAAGAGACAGTGTATGTTGCTAGCCGTGAAGGCCAAGTAGAAGCCTTATCACTTGCCAATGGCGATACCCAATGGGAAACCGACGTTCGCCAAGATTTATCGTTTTGGCCTTGGAGCGATAACGATAGTGCAAAATTATCAGGCGGAATATTACAAGCTTATGGTAAAATCTATTTAGGCTCTGAACATGGTTATGTAATTGCACTTGACCGTGAGACTGGTAAAGAAATCTGGCGTAAAAAAGTACCTGGCGAATCACTCTCTAAACCCGCTGCAGGCGATGGCTTAATCTTTGTAAATTTAGCCTCAGGTAAGTTACTTGCGCTTCACCCAGATACTGGTGAAGAACGCTGGAGCTTTGAGCAAGAAGTGCCACCGCTGACTTTACGCGGTCAAAGTTCACCTACTGTGGCTAACGGTGGTGTGTTACTAGGCCTAGAAACAGGTAAGTTAAGTGTTTTAATTTCTGAGAGTGGCTACTCGGCATGGAGTGCAGAAATTGCAGTGCCAAAAGGCGCATCAGAGTTTGAACGTTTAGTTGATGTAGATACGCAGCCTATTATTAGCGGTCCATTTGCTTATGCTATTGCATACAATGGTAACTTATCAGCAGTAGATATTCGTTCAGGTAATGTTGTATGGAAACGTGAATACAGCAGCTACCGTGAAATTAGCATGGATTTGCAAACAATTTACGTTGTTGATAGTAACGGCGTTGTTTATGCACTTGATAAAGATTCGGGCATTGAACGTTGGAGCCAACCCGCTCTTCGTGGCTGGTACTTAACAGGTCCAGCGGTTGCCGGTAATTATTTAGCGTTAGGTGACCAAGAAGGCAATTTGCATTGGTTAAATAAAGACACTGGCGAGCTAGTATCTCGTGAAGACTTTGACAGCTCAGGTTTTTTTGTTGAGCCCGTTGTCGCTGACGATAAATTGATTTTATACACCCGCGATGGTGAAGTTAGCGCGGTAAAAATACCGAACTAACTGTCTACTATTAGTGTAAGGCACTAATAGTTAATTATTTTTTGTAAGGCTTCGCACTGCGAAGCCTTTTGTTGTTTTTTAAAGAGGTAGTTTATGCTTCCCGTGATCGCTCTTGTAGGGCGACCCAATGTGGGCAAATCCACATTATTTAACCGTTTAACACGTACTCGTGATGCACTCGTTGCCGACTTTCCTGGCTTAACGCGTGATAGAAAATATGGCCAAGCAAATTACGATGGCTTTGAATTTATCGTGGTAGATACGGGCGGTATTGATGGTTCAGAAGAAGGTATCGAAACCGAAATGGCTGATCAGTCATTACTAGCCATTGAAGAAGCGGATATTGTTTTATTTTTAGTTGATGCTCGCGTGGGTATGACAGTGGCTGATCAAGCTATTGCTAACCACTTACGTAAGCAAGAGAAAAAATGTTTTGTTGTTGCCAATAAAACAGACGGCATTGATGCCGACTCAAACTGTGCTGAATTTTATCAACTTTCACTTGGTGAAGTTCATCATATCGCTGCCGCACATGGCCGTGGTATTACTTTACTGCTTGAGCAAACTCTTCAGCCTGTTATTGCTGAACTTGCCGCTCTTGATGAAGATGTAGCCGATGACGATGAAGAACTTATCGACTTATATCAAGAAGGTGAAGAAGATGACACCGATCACCAAGCGTTTGCCGACAAGCCGGTAAAGCTGGCAATTATTGGTCGTCCAAATGTAGGTAAGTCAACCCTTACTAACCGTATACTAGGTGAAGATCGTGTTATTGTATACGATATGCCAGGTACAACCCGCGACTCAATTTACATTCCGATGACCCGTAACGACAAAGAATATATTCTTATCGATACCGCTGGTGTGCGTAAACGTAAAAAAGTAAGTGACGTGGTTGAGAAATTCTCAGTCATTAAAACGCTACAAGCAATCGAAGATTGTAACGTCGTGTTATTAGTGGTTGATGCCCGCGATGGTATTTCTGATCAAGACTTAAGCCTGTTAGGTTTTGCGCTTAACTCAGGGCGCTCATTAGTTATTGCCGTGAATAAGTGGGATGGTCTAGATAACTACGTTAAAGACCGTATTAAGACTGAGCTTGATCGTCGTTTAGGCTTTATTGATTTTGCCCGCCTACACTTTATCTCTGCTCTGCATGGTACTGGTGTTGGTCATTTATTTGAATCAGTTGACGAAGCGTATGAGTCGGCAACTAAGCGGATTAGTACTGCTATGTTGCGTCGTATTATGGACATGGCACAGGCCGACCATCAGCCACCACTTGTTCGTGGACGTCGTGTTAAGCTTAAGTATGCGCATGCTGGGGGCTACAATCCGCCACGTATCGTTATTCATGGTAACCAAGTACATGACTTACCTGATAGCTACAAACGCTACCTCATGAACTACTATCGTAAAGCACTAAAAATTATGGGTACGCCAATCAAAATTGAATTTAGAGAAGGCGATAACCCATTTGCAGGGCGCACTAATAAAGTAACCCTGTCGCAAAAACGTAAAATTCGCGCGTTTAGTAAAGAAAACCGCAATAAGTCATAACGATTTTGATTAAGTCAGTTTAATAAAACGGTGTACTTTATAGTACGCCGTTTTTTATGATTCAAAATTAAGTAATGCCAATTGCACCAGCCGTTCAACTGTGGTGCCTTGAAGGTTTTTAGGCGCTTTAGGATAATATTTCGATTTTGGCGTTTTAATAGTTATAAACCCATGATTGGTGGCCATTTCGTGGGCTAGCAGTTTTCGTTCTTTGGGTGTTAAATGGTTTTCATGTATTTTGCTTAATTCGCCACTATCAAGCCATATTCCCGCACAGCTAGGGCACTCATCTATTTCAACTGCTTTTAGCGGTGAAAAATACCTACGCATCATCACTATGCTTGGGCATTTAGGGCAATTTACTCGCATTGCGACTTCACCCTCACCTTCGGCATAATTACTTAAATACTTAAGTAAAACCTGACCATTTTTTAACTCTGGCGAGCTAAATTTAAAAATTTGGCTGTTATCGAAAAAAACGCCTCCTAACGACGATGTATAAACAGTGATACCGCCAACTAATATAGACTCCAATGGTGTATTCGTACGAGGGCACAACATTTTCAAAATCCTTTTTATTTTAATACCTAAAGTTAAATAGTTATTCTAACGCTTTGTGTATCAGGCCAATTAATGGTGGTAGCAATGTAGTGTGACCTGCCAATACAAACTCATGTGCATCATCTGACATTTTTTTCACGTACAGCAAGTAATCCAAATCCATTTCTCTTCATCATAATCGGATTTCGAACCTGCAAAGCTAAGCATGAAATGCTCAATAAATATTTGGGTGTTGGCTATTCGCCTTATCAGTTAGCAAAATACGTTATTAAATATCGCTACTCCAATATGTTTTATTTTAAACACCAGTAAAACAATAAGCTAGACTGCTGTTAAAAACCAACGCATTAATTGAGTGAACTTGTTATTATCGTAAAATAGGCACGCGCATGAATAACAATTAAAACTCTAAAAAGTGAAATTCAACATGTTTAAAAAAACAATTTTAGCTATTTGTTTAGCAGCCACCTCGCTGCCAAGCTTAGCCGACAGTAGCAGCGACTTAACAACCATTATTGATAACCATTGGGAAAATGCGAAAGCAGAAAAAATATTTTTTAGAACCGATCCAGACGGTTGGAAACCAAACGGCACATTGCCAAATTGGAGTGAGCAAGCCATTGCTAAGCGCCAAGCTTACAACAACAGCGTACTAAAAAGCTTAGCCAGCATTGACCCAAAAACACTCAATAGCGAGCAGCTAATGAACTACCGCTTATTTAAATATGAGCGAGAAACAGAGCAGCAAAGCTACCTTTATCAAGATAAGTATTTTCCGGTTAATTTTTTAAGTGGCTGGCATACTTACTTTGCAGAAGCGCCAGCTAACATGGCCTTTTTAACTGCCGAGGATTACGATGCATTTTTAGTTAGCCTTAGTGACTACCCTCGTTTTAATCAGCAAAACATTAATTTAATGAAACAAGGCATTCAAACCGGTTTTACACATTACTGCGAAACGTTTAAAAATTATGGCCAAAGCATTAACGCTCATATAGTTAAACAACCTGAGAATAGCGCCTTATATGAGCCATTTACCCGCATCCCTAATACATTTAGCGCAGCGCAAAAAGAAACTTACCAAAATAAAGCTAAAACAATAATTACCTCAAAAGTTGTGCCTGCTTACGAGCACTTTTACGACTTTTTTGAAAACGAATATATGCCGCACTGTAGAACGCAGCCGGGTATTGCAAGCATCAAAGGTGGCCTTGATTATTACAAGTACACGGTTAATTACTACACCACCACTAATGCTACTCCTAAACAAATTCATGAACTTGGTCTAAAAGAAGTGGCGCGCATTAAAGCACAAATGCAAGCCATTATTGATAGCGTTGGTTTTGAAGGCAGCTACAGCGACTTTTTAAAAATTTTAGCAACCGATGAGCAATTTTACGCAAAAGACGCCCAAGACTTGCTAGAAAAAACCGCTTTTATAACGCAAAAAATGTATGGCAAACTCCCCACTTACTTTGGCCATTTACCGCGTAACACCTTTACTATAAAAGGCTCAGCGAGTCGTGGTGCGTTTTATATGCCACCGCCAGATAACCGCTCACCTGGCACTTACTTTTTAGCCTCAACTCCAAAACTTCAGCCTTTATATAATTTAGAAGCACTTAGCCTGCACGAAGCTATTCCTGGGCATCATTTACAAAACGCCATTGCAATGGAGTTAGACGTTCCTGAATTTAGACGCACACTGAGTCACTCAGCATTTGGCGAGGGCTGGGCACTTTATACAGAGCGTTTAGGTAAAGAAGCGGGCTTTTACCAAAGTCCATACAGTGACTTTGGTCGTTTAGGCTACGAAATGTGGCGCGCAGTGCGCTTAGTGGTTGATACCGGCATTCATGCCTTTGGCTGGAGCCGCCAAAAGGCGATTGATTATTTGGCTGATCATACCGCCTTGCCACAAAGCGCCGTGGAAGATCAAATAGACCGCTATATTTCATGGCCAGGCCAAGCGCTTTCATACAAAATGGGCGAAATTAAAATACGCGAACTGCGTGCAAAAGCCGAAAAACAGCTAGGCGCTAAATTTGATATACGCAGCTTTCACGACACCGTTATTGGTCAAGGTTCACTTCCTATGGCGGTACTTGAAGATGTAATTAACGACTGGATCGCACAGCAAAAATTAGCTATCTAAGATACAACGGAAACAAATTGAGAGGCGGTATTATTATCGCCTCTTTTTAAAGCCCTTTTAAACACCTCAAAACTAATCTCTGCTCGCTTTTGCTTCGTAAAATAAATGATTTTAAAAAACCAGAGCATAAGATGAAAAAACGTATTCTGTATTGGCTGCAAAATGACTTGCGCATTGACGACAACCCCATACTCAATGATTTATCACAGCAACAATGTGAGTTGGACCTGGTCTTTGTGATTAACCCTGCTTGGTTTAAAAGCAATAACTACCAACAAAAACCCTATGGTGTCCACAAACAACGCTTTTTAATGCAAAGCCTATATGAGCTACAGGAGTCTGTTTTAGAGCTTGGCCAAACTTTACATATTATTGAAGGCGATCCAGTTGAGGTATTAACACAGCGTATTAATGAGCTTAGCATTGACGAAGTTGTATATAGCCAGCAAATAGGTGTATATGAACAGCGCCAAATTAGTGCTCTTAAGTCAAAATGCACGACTGTGGTATTTAAATCTGTGATGCAAGATACTTTATATCAACAACAGCAACTGCCCTTTGAACTAGCTAATTTACCAACCGGCTTTACACCTTTTAGAAAAAAGATCGAAGCGGCAGAAATTAGTTTAGCCACACATACATTTTCAGCGGCAAGATTGCCTCCACCTATTATACTTTGCGCAAAACAACCGATAGAAAAGCCAGCAACAGGGAATACACAATTACTTGGTGGGCATCAGGCTGCGCTTGAGCACTGCCAGCAGTACTTTTCATCGGCTTTACCGAGTAGCTATAAAATCACTCGCAATGAGCTGGATGGCTTTGATAACTCAACAAAATTTAGTAGTTGGCTGGCTTTTGGCTGTATTAGTGCCAAGCAAGTTTTTTGTGCTGTAGATGCTTATGAAGCGCAGTATGGAGCAAACGAGTCAACTTACTGGATCAAGTTTGAATTGCTCTGGCGTGAGTATTTCAAGTGGCATGCAATTAATGTTAAGCATCAGTTATTTACCTTTAAAGGTAAGAAACAAAGCTCGCCACTTACCACGTTTAGCCCGAATCGTTTTGCTAAATGGTGCCAAGGCAGTACACCTTACCCGTTAGTTAATGCCATTATGAAAGAGCTAAACGCAACGGGCTTTATTAGCAATCGCTCAAGACAAATCGTTGCTAGCTGTTTAGTAAACGAACTACAACTAGACTGGCGTTATGGTGCGGCTTACTTTGAGCAACAGTTAATCGATTACGATATGGCGTCAAATTGGGGTAATTGGCAATATATTGCTGGAGTTGGTGTCGATCCGCGCGGCGGACGTCACTTTAATTTGCAAAAACAAACTCAGCAATACGATCCGCACGGTGAGTACATTGCCAAGTGGCAAGGAAATGAGCATTGCGATGCACAATTAGATGACTTAGACGCCGCTGATTGGCCAGTGTAAAAATAAAACCTCGAACATGATATTGGCTAGCTGACTCTCGTTATAAGCCTAAGGTTAAATCTTGGGCGAGAGTGTCGCTGGATTTTTCTACTACGCGGTTAACTTCAACTCCGTTATGCTTAACAATAAAAGTGGGGGTATATTGTAAGTCATGCGCTAGGGCAATACCTGCCTCATCACGTTTGTCATAACCGACTGTAACAAAAGTTATTTTCGAGAGTTTAACCTTAGACTCATCGAGTAACTTTATTAATCGAGGTACTTCACGGGCACTGTCATGACACCACGTACCTAAAAGCACTAACACCTCTTTACCTGCTAGTTTTTGCATCAATGCAACGTCTTGCGGTGTAGGCGAAAATGTTTGGTATTGCTTAGCAAATTTATCGTGCTCGCTTAATAAACGCTTAGCAGTAATAGCGTCCGAGTGTGGTTTGAACGTTGCATTCACTGCCAGTGGTAAACTCAACATTAAAAGAAAAATTAATTGTTTAAACATAATCTTATACTTAAAAAGCATTTTAGTTACTATACCCACAATCGAGCTTAAGTAAATAAAAGTTACTTGCTTTTATCCATAAAATCATCCACTTGTGATAAAACGGCTAAGTACTCACGTTTGACTTCTTTGTTTTGTTCTAATTTATCTAAATCACCGATTAACGTCACTAATTGCGTATGTGAATAACTCGATGTTGTTCTAAATTCGTTCGACGCCCCCACACCACTGAGTCGTTTTCTTTCATCCATACGATGACTATCTTCATTTTTCTCGAGCCAAATATCGTTAATAAGACGAATATTACTCTCACTGGTGGATGTTTCTTTCAATTCCTTTTTTAGCTCGTATTGAGATATTTCGGGATTAAACTGATACACTTTTTTATCTACATCCACCTCATGAGACTGATCAAGGGCAACCAATTCGTTATTTTTTACAGCGGTACCAATAGTGTAATTTTCTTGTTTATCATAATAATCAGGAGGGATGTCTGAGCGGTTACCTTCTTCATAATTAAAACGCGTGCTCGCCGTTTTATCTTGAGTAACCCCAGTTAACCCTGCTGATTTTTGGTGTTCTGTATTTTGACTCAGCTTTGTGGTGCTTGTTGCTATGTAATCCCCCTGATCCATTGCAAAAGAGAATTTTGCATCAAAATCAGCTAACTTAGAAATACCATCACCTAAGGAATTTTTATTACTACTACCTAGCCCTTGGTAGCGCGGATCTTTGGTGATCATGTTGTCAACTAAATTAGCGACAAGCTCGCGTCCATTACTAAACTGCTTTGTAGCAACCGACTCAATTTCACTATAGCGCTCAGCAGCTGATGACATACTACTAAACGCACTTTTAAAAACAGCCAACCCTTGTTTCATCACTTCATCACTTTTGTGACCAAACGCAGAACGTGTACTTTTCTCAGAGCTATTGAGCTGGCTATCTTCTAAGCTTTTATCGAGCGCTTTTATGTATTGTTGCATTTGGCTTTTGTCTTGAGCGCCAATGGTTGACATATCAAGCGAAAAATCAATATTGTTTTGTCCGTTTACCGATTCAAACTCCAGTATTTGCTGCTCAGAATCCTCATCAAGGGTATAACTTAAATTAAGCTCATTATCTATTCCAAGGAGCGCTCCATCAGCATCGCCAGTATTTCCCTCTGACGTTGAAAAGTACAAATCAAAACCCGAAAGTTCTTTATTATCAAAATTGCTCAGAAAACTTAAATCTAAATCAGCTTGGTTTGCGGGTACGTAACGACTGTAAGCGCTTTGTTTAGCCTTAAAAAATTCATCCGCCATTTCACCAACACCAGAAAGTACTTGCGTTAATGCTTGGTGTTCAGTCTCAGATAAGTCGCCATCCACTTTATAACTTATGCTAAATTCGTCAGTGGTTTCGCCTGTTTCCTCATCATAACCTTGCGCAGAATGAAAGGTGATTTTAATAACATCACCTTCTTTGGTTTTTACCGAAAGCTCAAACCCATAGTTATCATCGTCTTCAAACCGCTCGCGATTAAAGCTTTCCATGAAAGGATTAAGTGAGCGTTCAACACGCTGTTGGCTAGATGCTAAAAATGTTTTTTGATTAAATCCCAGTTGCCCCAAGTTTGATAAAATATCGCTAGTGTTGGCATAAGCACCTTGGATATTTTTTACAGAAGAATTTAAGCGCTCAATTAACTGATCGCTACGTTCGTTTTTTAATAAGCCCTCTTGCTGAGAGCTTATTACCGTACGTAGTGCAACCTCTTCACTAGAGAGCTTATAATTTGGGCCACTGGGTGTGCTGGAAATCGTGAGTAACGAGGATAATTGCTGATTAAGTATTTCATCGACTTGTTGGTCACTAAACTGACTAAGCATTTCATCAGTGATTGTTGCCGAACTTGGCGCTAAGTGAGCACGCGATTGCAAACCTGTGGGCATACTGGTTTGGTTTGAATTATTGACCGATTGGGCAAGCAACGTATTTAAGTTAGCATAATTGCCTTGTAGTTTATTAACCATGATTATCCTTAATCTTCAGTACAATATAAATACGGTATCGGCCAACGAATTAAAAGCTTTAATTAGTTTTTTATTATTTAAAAATAAAGTAGTTACGCAAAAAACATTTTTTAAAAGTAATTAGCAGGTTTTGGCAAGCAGCGACTTTAATATGTCTGGTACAAATTTTCGCTGCGCGGTAATGGCATAGAAGTGTTCGAAAGCATCGGGTAAACGCTGATATTCAACCAGTAGGCCTTGTTCTATTTCATCCTTTACTACAACTGATGGCAATACCGATAACGCACCACTATCACGGGCAAGTAATCGCAGCATAGCCATATCATCAGCCTCTGCTTTTATTTTTGGCTGATACTGCCAACGAGCACACAAAGCATTAAATGAGTCTCTAATAGCTGAGGTTTTAGCGGGTAACACCCACTGTGCATCCGTGTAACCTGCTGGAAATTGGCCACGTATTTTTTTATCAGCTGGGCCAACTATAGCTAATGGCTGGCGAGATACCAACTGACTTTGCCAAAGCTGATCGTAGTGCTCAAGCCCGATGGGTTTATTGGTTAAAACTAAATCCAGTTCGTGCTCTGCCAAACCATTTAGCAGCCCATCCATACGACCTGCAGTCAGTGAAAATCGTACTTCGTCATTGCTCATTAAGGGGTTAATAAATTCTTCGATAAAGTTACGAGAGAGCGTATTGAGCACCCCGATTGATAAATGCTGAGTTTGGGAAATCACCCCTTTATGAATAAAAGAAGACAGCTCTTCCCCTTTGGTGAATATATCGTTGGCGTACATTTGCACCCGCTTTCCCATATCGGTTAATGCGAGTGTGCGGCCTTTACGTTCAAATAACTCAATATTAATGGTGTGCTCTAATTGTTTTATTTGCGTAGAGAGCGCTGACTGCGACAAATGCAGTTCTTTCGCGGCTTGGGTTAAGTTACCAATACGAGCAACCGACCAAAAATAATATAAGTGATGATAATTTAAACGGCTCATTACTGTTCTCTTTTATAGAACGTTTATATGCATTATATCTATTTTTATTTAGTTATCTAGTTTGCCATACTTTGATCACTAAATAAGGAGCACTGAATGAGTGAGTATATTATTTCGTTGTTACTGCTAATAATGCCTTTGAGCACATTTATAGCAGCCTGGTTAATTGGCCAACAATCGCGCGCTTCAAATGGTCATGTGCTGTTTAAAGTAATGGTGTTTAATAGCATTGCATTTATAACAGCTATTACGCTTCATCAAATTTATGCTTTTGATTTACTCAGTTTCTTATCGCTGACCATGACCCGAATTATTATGCTGGGGCTTATATTATTTATCACGCTGATATTGATTCGCTTTTGTAAGCACTATATGCAAGGTGAGCCACGTGTAAACTACTTTTGGCGATGGCTATTACTTACCATCACTGCCGTATTAGTTGTGGTTATGAGCAACCACTTAGCGCTATTTTGGCTAGGCTGGGTGGCGATAAGTTTAGCACTACATAAACTATTAATGTTTTACCCTGAGCGCCCTCGAGCGGTGCTCGCCGCCCATAAAAAATTTATTGTGGCACGTGTTGCCGAATCCTTATTACTGATTGCATTTGGTATTTTGTGGTTCATTCACAATAGTCTGTACATAACTGATATAACCGCCTTTTATTACACCACCACGCTACCACTGTCTTTTGCAGAGCAAGTCGCTGCTTTTTTAATTGCCTTTGCGGCTTTAATAAAATGCGCTCAACTCCCAATACACGGCTGGCTAATTAAAGTGGTTGAAGTACCCACACCGGTGAGCGCTTTATTACATGCCGGAGTCATTAATTTAGGAGGCTTTTTATTAATTTTATTTGCGCCTTTGTTTATTCAAGCTAGCGCAGCACAATGGTTAATTTTAATTGTTGCTGGCTTAACTACAGTGATCAGCGCATTAATAATGACCACCCGAATAAGCGTTAAAGTTCGGCTTGCTTGGTCTACTAGTGCGCAAATGGGGTTGATGCTGGTAGAGTGTGCGCTGGGGTTATTTGAACTGGCTATGCTTCACCTTGTTACCCACTCAACTTATAAAGCTTTCGCATTTTTAAACTCAGGTAATGGCGTAAATGAAGATCTTATCCGCCGCCATATTCCAAAACAATCACCTACATGCTTTGCTTGGTTAACAGGTGCGTTAATTTCAATAATAATAGTTGGCGCAGCATGGGTTATTAGCTCTTATCAGGGAGCGGTAAGTATTTGGTTGCTTTTAGCATCAGCATTAACCATTTTGCTTGCTAATCAGCATGGTACGGCTACTGCAAAAACACGTAGTAAAAAACTGTTAATTGCACTATTGGTGGTCTTTAGCTATGTGGCAGCTAAAAATATCTTTGCGTTTGCACTTCCCCTTGAGCAGTGGCGCGAACCTGCATTTAGCCTAGCCGACAGTTGGGTAATAGCTCTTATTTTAACCTTAATGATAACAAGCTACTATTTGCGTTATCAGTCTTGGCGACCTCAGGTTAAGTCATTATCCACTTTATTATTTGCAGGCTTGTATTTGGATGAGTGGTTTACACGATTAACACTAAAAATATGGCCGATAAATTTGCCTAATAATGGCCACACTGATTTAAAAAATCATGCCGCTGGGATCACTATTGAGGAATCAAAATGAGCACTCTAACGCCTTCAGATAATAGAGCACTCTCGCTAAGCGACAGTCAAAATAGCCTACTTAATAAAGTATGCGGTTACATAGCACCAAACTGGCCGTTAGATCAGATGATTGCAGTTAACCCATTTTGGGAAATGCGCCATATGCCAATTGAAGATGTAAGCGCACGACTGGATACCTTATGTAATGCCAACATGCTAATGCCTAAAGATTTTTATCTGCAAAAATATAACACCGGCATAATTACCGACAAACACTTAGCCGATGCCGCAACGCTACTTAATAGTGACTTTAATAAAGAGCAACTATTACAAGCGCTTAGAGTTGATGTGCCATTAGTAGACTGGCACAACATTGCTGATTTACTCGACCTGCAACGTAATAAGCATAAAATGGCTTGGCATGATGAAATTACTCATCAGTTAAGTCAGTTTTGTGCTGCGCATTATCAACAACTCGGTCCCATGCTGCATCGAAATGATACTCAAGCCCCATCTGAATTATATCGCCATTGGCTAACTGTTATTCAAGCGGATAAAGGCATTAGCATTGTTATGGATGAACGGCATTTAAATGGCTATTTTAAGCGATTACCCACATCCGCAGATGAACTGATTGCACTGACCCTTAAAACGCTTAATATAAACAATGATTCGTTAGAGTTATACGCTCACTCATTGCTTTTAGATATTAACGGTTGGGCATCTTGGCTTGCGTATTTGCGCTTTCAAGGTCAGCTTTACGACACGCCAACAGATGAGATGAAGCAACTTCTGGCCATGCGCATGGCATGGGACTTAGTGATTTGGCAGTACCTAGCCAATCACGATAGTACTACATTTAAACAACTACAAAGTCAGTGGCAACAAGAAAAAGCGCTTGTCGTTGAGCGCTTACATGCACATAAACTAGCACAAAAACCATTATGGGTGTGGGCAAAAGCGCTAGAACTCAGCTTTCAATATCCACTTAATGATGCGCTGCAAACCGCGACTAAAGCCCCCGTGACAAACGCTCAATTACAAGCGGTGTTTTGTATTGATGTTCGCTCGGAAGTGATTCGCCGTGCGCTAGAGTCTCAAAGTCAACATATTGAAACGTTTGGCTTTGCCGGTTTTTTTGGTTTACCGCTGGAATATCAAGAAAATGGCAGTGCTATTACTCGCCCACAGCTCCCTGGGCTACTTAAACCGGCTATACATGCCACGCAAGCTCACAAAGACGCTACACTTGAAGCATCACGCCAAAATAGTGCCACATGGCAAAGCTGGTCAAAATCGGCCCCTTCATCGTTTTCTATGGTTGAGTCAGCAGGTTGGCTATACGCATTTAAATTAATAAAAAATACCTTTTTATCTCAAGGCGATGCTAAAAAGTGCACTCCGACTGACTGGCAATTAACACAAAACCAGCAGCAACTTACCCTAAAAGACAAAACCGACTTAGCTCAAAAAGTGCTTAACACCTTAGGAATAAAAGAGTTTGCGCCGCATGTTATGTTGGTAGGTCACGCCAGCCATACAACTAATAACTTGCATAGCGCTGGCCTAGATTGCGGCGCCTGTGGCGGACAAAGTGGTGAAGTAAATGTACGAGTACTCGCAAGCCTACTTAACGATGCTCAAGTACGTCAAGCGCTTAAAACTCGGGGACTCACACTGTCAGAAAACACCCAGTTTATTGCAGCCATTCATAATACAACTACAGATGTGATCACCACCTATGATGCTCAACTGGATGATAATCTAAAAAAATGGCTCAGTGTGGCTACACAAACAGCTCAGCGCGAACGCTTAGTTAATATAGAGCCAAAGCTGATTGATAAATCAGCGGATGAAATTAATCACGCTTATCATCAACGCGCCCGCGATTGGTCGCAGGTGCGGCCTGAATGGGGACTTGCAAATAATGCCGCCTTTATTGTCGCGCCGCGCGCATGGACGCGAAGTATTAACTTACAGGGGCGCTGTTTTTTACACGATTATGATTGGGAAAGCGATGGCGACTTTGCGATATTAGAGCTTATTATGACTGCGCCTATGATAGTCACCCATTGGATCAATAGCCAATATAATGCCTCGGTTAACGATAATCACAAATACGGCAGTGGTAATAAAATACTTCACAATGCGGTGGGCGGTAATATTGGCTTATTTGAAGGTAACGGTGGCGACCTGCGCATAGGCTTAGCCATGCAATCGCTACACAATGGCGATAAATGGATGCACGAACCTATTCGCCTTAATGTATATATTGCTGCGCCACAATCAGCAATCGCAGCCATTTATAACAAGCATACTATGGTGAAGGAACTAATTGATAACCACTGGCTAACACTCATTCGTTGGGGCGATGACAACACCCTAGAGCGCTTTGAAAATGGGCACTTCACTACAATTGCCCCCTCTAAATAGCGAGCATGATCAATGTTAAATGCCGTCATAGCCACTAAACATAAAAAAGCACCTCTGATCGCCCCTGCATTAAAGCCACTTGGCTATAATGTGGTAACAACCAATCTATTTGATACCGACACGCTAGGGATGTTTACTAATGAAGTGCAGCGTGATTGCAGCGCCCAAATAGCGGCATTAACAAAAGCTCAACGCGCATGTGAACTCACTGGCGAGCAATTTGGACTTGGTAGTGAAGGCAGCTTTGGAGGTGGGCCATACCCTGGGTTAATGAACTGGGACGAAGAAGTAATCTGTTTTTACGATAAACATACAAATATCGCTATTTATGGACACGCTGGCGGGCCTTTTTCACCCAGCAGCTTAACCATTAACAGCGAGACTAATGTTGAATCAATTATTGCTGCATGCCAGCGTTATAAAGAGCAACACTGGATACTTGATGACACTCAAACACTTTATAAAGGGCTAAGCTTTGAAGGCTTGGTTGCTTTATTTAAAGAGAAAGCGCCCAAAGCCGGCATAATCACGCCTGATTTAAGAGCTATGTATAGTGGGCAACGCCAAGCTATTATTCGCCTCGCTGCCGAGGACTTAGCAAGGCGGTTGGCATCAAAATGTCCACAATGTCAGTGTGCTAACTTTGTTGCCAAACAACTCACTAAAGGCTTGCCCTGTGAGCTGTGTAACATGCCCACACAACAAGTAAAATCAACAACGTCTTTGTGTGATAGCTGCGGCTATAACTATATTGAAGCTAATGAAAAACACGTTGCCGATGCAACATATTGCCAGTTTTGTAATCCTTAAGAGTTATTATGACATCATTACAACCCACTCAATTATTAAATACTGAAGAGCGTATTAACCAAGTCGTGGCACTATTAAAAGCCGGCGAATGCGTTGCCTTACCCACAGAAACCGTTTATGGCTTAGCCGCAGATGCAACTAATAGTGATGCTGTAGCGAAAATATTTACCGCGAAAGGACGCCCAACAAATCACCCGCTCATTGTGCATATTCCCAATCAGTCGCATGTGCACCGCTGGGCAAAAAATGTAAATAAGGCGGCCATCACACTTGCTGATGCATTTTGGCCCGGCCCACTCACCCTAATTTTAAATGCTAAAGATGATTTAAACAGTCCGGTAACAGGCGGCTTGCCCACCATTGGACTTCGCGTGCCTGCGCATCCTGAGTTTTTAGCGGTACTAAAACGATTAAATACTGGTCTTGCAGCTCCCTCGGCTAATCGATACAAGCAGTTGAGCCCAATCAACGCAGCTCATGTAATGCGCGATTTGAATGATCGAATTAGTGCGGTATTACAAGGAGGTGAATGTAATGTAGGTATTGAATCGACCATTGTCGATGCCAGCTCAGAGCAGTTACGCATATTACGCCCAGGGCCAATTTCAGCAGCTGATATTCTGCAAAAAACCGGACTGCATGTCAGCACACCACATTCACATAACGAAGTGGTACCGGGTAATGTAAAAGCGCATTATCAGCCTCATGCACCAGCCATGTTGGCTAATACTGAAGATTTCGCTAAAATTTTAAGTGAAAGATCTCAGGGTAAAAGTCACTATTTAACCTATTCGACTCAAGTGCAACAGCAATTATTAGCGAGCGACATTCCATCCGAACGTATTACTAAGCTAAGTAGTTGCCCTATTGAATACGCTAAAAATATGTATAAAGCACTGCATCTTATTGATGAGAAAACACCATTGAATATTTATATCGAAAAACCGCCAATAGGCAGTGAGTGGGCTGCAGTGAATGACCGACTTAGTCGTGGCACCACAGTATTTGTAGGATAAAGTTAATTAACCGTTAGGTATTCAATAACAGTGGCTGCAGCCACTGGTTTATAAAAGTAATACCCCTGAAAGCGTTTACAGCCAATATCCACTAACATATCAAACTGTGCCTGTTCTTCCACGCCTTCAGCTATAACACTTAAGTTATGGCTGTTGGCAATGGCGATAATACTTTGCACCATACTGTTAGACTTAGGGTCTATTAAAATATCATCTACAAAGCTTTTATCTATTTTCAGTTCATCTATGGGTAAGCGCCTTAATAAACTCAGTGATGAATAACCTGTACCAAAATCATCCATCGAGAAGCGTATCCCTCTAGATTTTAAGCTATTTATCGTATCAATCACATGCTCAAGGTTATCCATAAACAGTGACTCTGTAATTTCTAAGATTATACTTTGCGGGGCAACATTATGGGTTTCTATGCTTTGCAATAATGTTGTAATGAAAGCACTGCTTTGAAATTGCATCACTGAAATGTTGATTGCTAATTCAAGAGGGGTATCGCTGTGTTGTTGCATCTTTGCAAATTCACTAATAGAACGCGCTAAAACAAAGTCACCTATTTTAAATATTAAATCACTTTGTTCTGCAATAGCAATAAACTCGGCAGGTGAAACCATACCCAACTCACCATCATGCCAACGAATAAGTGCTTCCATAGCATGGATTTTTCCCTGTTCATTCACTTGGCACTGATAGACCATAGAGAATGATTGTTCACTTAGCGCTACATTTAATCGCTCTTCTACTTTTAAACGGCGCAAATAAGCTTGTTTTATATCTGCATGGTAATGGCACAGCCATTGCCCTGTATCTTTTGCCCATTGATTAGCCAAATGCGCACTGCGGACCAGCTTACTTTTGGTTATGCCATGCTCTGGGTAGTTGGCCACACCGACACTCATATTTAAAGGACGTTCGGTATTTTTGGTTTCATATTGTTCAATAGAAGATGCTAATATTTGTTCAAAAGCGTGCCTATTTTGCTCATCCGATAAATGCGGTGTAATAATGCAAAACTCATTACCACTGTTTCTAAAAACTAGGTATGGAACTGCGAATGTAGCTTGCAACATTGCGGCATAGGCTTTAATTGCCTTATCGCCATACTCCATACCAAAGCGATTATTCATTGAGCGTAAATTGGTAATGTTTATGATTGCTAGACTAAAAGATGTCTCTTTTTTTGCTTCAAAGCTATCACGCAGTGCTTTTCGATTGGGTAACTTTGTTAAATCGTCGTTCCGAGAAAGGTAAAACAGTTCATCAACTCGTTTTTGCTCAGCACGAGCAATAAACCTAAAACCAAAATATAACACCGTACAAATCAGTAAGTAGATTAAAAAGTACCAGCATACCTTCCAATAAAAGACGTTTTTTATTGGCTGCATTGCCCGATTTGAGAGTGTCCATAATTGATAGCGATTATCAAATTTTGCAGATGTTAAATAAGGCTTACCACCTACATGTGTATCAATACTAAACACCTCTTCTGAGGATTTAAATATTTCTTTATCCTTGCCTGTTTGCTTTATCAAAGCATTATCAGATAACCCTAATGCCTGCTTAATTTTGGTTTTTGTATAGCTAGCTATATCTGCATCTTTTACGGAACTGTATTGAATAAAACCATCAATTTCTCTTGCTAGCATTATGTAATCGTCACTATTACTTTGCAAAATATTGAGGTATTTAGCGCCTCTTGATACCGCCATCCCTGCAGTCATTACAGCAATCACAGTGCCACTTTTGTCTCGTAATGACTTCCTTATTGGAATAACCCATTCTTGTAACGATTGATTAAAATAAGTTTGCCCTAACACCATTTTGTCTGAGCTAAGGGTTTGTGAAAAACTTTGGCGGGTTTTTTCATTTTCTTTCAGATTAATCATTGTTGAGGCATTTAAATTTGAGCTGTAGTAAATAATTTCCCCTTGGGGATTAAACAGTCCAAAGCCTAATAACACGGGGTTTTCTAGTAAAATATTGTCGAGAAGTTTAATTGTTGATGTTTTTTCGGTTAAGTTATTGTTTGAAAGGATGTCTCTGCCAATTAAATCCAGCATAAGTTCTTTATTTCTAAGGGTGCTTTTAAGTGCTTGCGCAGAAAATTCGACACGGTTTTGGGAGCTTGTGCGGTATTCTTTTTCGATATTTCGCCATTCATAAGCCAACAAAACGCTTAATAGGACTAGACCGCCCAATAGCAAAAAACAAAAGAGTTTCCATAAATTATTTTTTATTAGTGCCATCTAATTTCTCACAACCCGTTTGGTAGTGTGTTATGTATTTGGGCCCTTAAATGCACTTTATGGCTAGCTTGGTTTTTTTTCAAGCTATTTTATTGCAAAGTTGAGAAAAACACATAAAAAAACGCCCATTATTTAACATTAAAAATAAAATAAATTAACAATAAAGTTGGTAAGTGTTTTATTTTATTGTTAAGACAAGGCTCGTATACATTTGAACCCGGTAAACTGTATTTACGTTTATCGCAGAGGTTATTGAGCGACTATTATAGTTTATTTATTAAATATAATATTGATTTAAAACAATAGCTTTAGTTATAAACTGCAAGTCAAATTAACCCTTGCATCAAGCGCTTTAGTTTAGTCATAATTTTGCAATAATCATCAGCGATAATAGCTGCATTATTAGTCAACAAAGCTTTATAAGACCCTCATGAGCGAATCTATGGTGCAATTAACCTTTGCACTACCGTCATTTGAAGATCCAATGTCTGCGGCATTAAGCCACAGCATGGAATTTGAAACGCTGTCATTGCATGCTAATAGCCAGCATCAAATTGCTTTGCAATGCGTTTTGCCTGAAGCGGCCCATGAAGGCGATATTATTTCGCTGAGCGCAACTTTACCAAATGCACGAGCAGCTCAGTACTACACAGAAAAAAAGCTCAATCAATTTGATTTAGAACAGGGACGGGTCACGCTTAGGTTGAACCAAATAGCGCATAGTCGTGGTTTTGTAATGCAAATGATTTTGCACGGTAAACACGGCACGTTAAAAAATAGTTTGCAGTTCGATATGCATATTAACCAATTTGGTAGTGGATATACTATACCAGTAACTTCGATTACCCCACCAAAGCCGCACCGCGTTCGTCAGTACCTCGCCAGTATGGGAACAGCTTTAATCTCACTTTTTTAGCTCTTGTTATAAATTTTACCATTAAGCTTTAATTAGTTAATCAGCAAAGCTCACTTTACCCATAGTAATATCTAAAATTCCACCTCTTTTATTTTTAGCACTTTGTCGCTGCCCTGCTAAACATTCGTTTGCCAAAATAGCAAACAGCACCGCCTCTTTGGCATCAGGGTGAACACCTAAATCATCAGTATTCTTAAACGCCTTAATATTTGGGCAATGTATTAGTAATTGCTCCATCAATAATGGATTATGAATACCTCCACCACTGGCATATACCACACAGTTTTGAACCCCTTTAGCACAGTCATTTAACGCCCTAGCAATCGTAGTCGCAGAAAGCGCATTTAATGTCGCCAACACATCTTCATGGCTTAAATCTTGGGTTGCGGTTTGGGCTTGGGCTGCACGTAATAAGGCTAAATTAAACACCTCAGGTCCTGTTGTTTTTGGCAGTGGTAATTTAAAAAACGCATTATCGCTGAGCGCTTTTAGCAGTATTACATTTACCTTGCCTGCTTTGGCAAGCTTTGCGCCCTCATCATAATACATTCCTTTAAAGTAATACTGTACGTAGGCATCCATAATGGTGTTACCTGGGCCTATGTCGCTACTAAACACGCTACTAGCATCACCGCTTTTAGGTAAAAACGTTAAATTAGCAATGCCACCCATGTTTAATAAAATGCGGTTTTCGTCAGGGCTGGCAAAAAATAAATAATCGCCATACACGGCCAGCGGCGCACCTTCTCCACCAGCGGCAATATGCTTTTGCCTAAAATCGCCAACAGTGGTAATGCCTGTAGTAACGGCTATTTGGTCACTATCACCTATTTGCAAGGTGCCATGTTTAAAGTCATGATGGTTATGCTGCGACTGCGGACAGTGATAAATAGTTTGCCCGTGGCTTGCAATGGCATCAATACTCGCAGGATCAATTCCCCATGCAATTAAACACTGATTAACCATCTCGCCATGGAGTTTGCCCACCCAAGGATGTAATAAAGTCAGCACTTCTAAATCGCATTCGCGCTTAGCAAATACCTGCTTTATTTTAGTTTTATATTCGTCGTTATACTCAACCGTAGTAAAATTTAACACCTCTATTTGTGTATGCAAACCTGCACCGGTTATTTTACATAGCGCTACATCTAAACCATCCAAAGAGGTGCCACTCATTAATCCAATAATTAAACGGCTGGGCTTTTTAGCGCTATTATAAAGGGCTTCGATATGAGGATGCATAGAGACTCTGTCTGGGTGTTTTTTTACATTTTAAAAGAGTTTTAAGCAAAGTTATACCTGTATACACTTTAATTTTAATGAATTTTTTTTCATTGTTTAAGCGTTTAAAGCTTGCTAAGTTATTGGCTGATAATAACAAACTCATTTGTAGCATGATCACTTTACGAGCATTTAAACAACACGATACCTGCCAAATAGTCACCATTTTGAACGATCAACAAGTAGCTCGCTATTTGTCCTCTAAAATTCCATTTCCTTATACTCAAGCAGATGCAAACTGGTGGGTAAACGAAGGAGCAAAATGTGGCATCATTAAAGCTATTGAAGTTGATGGCCTATGTGTTGGTTGTATTGGTGTTATCCCTGGTGAGTTTGAGTATAGCCGCAGTGGCGAAATAGGTTATTGGCTTAGTCAGCAATATTGGGGGCAAGGTATTATTACCCAAGCCATAGAGTTGATTACTAAAGAAGTGTTTGAAAGTACTAACTTAAACCGTATTCATGCGGCTGTATTTGCTGGTAATGTTGGCTCAATGAGCGCGTTGCTTAAAAATGGCTTTAATAACGAAGCTATTTTAAAGAAAGCAATTTATAAAAATGGTCACTATTTAGATAGCCATGTATTTAGTGTGCTAAAACAGAGTAATTGTTCTAATTAAATTCTTTCGACGGTTGAATTAACCACCTCTCGCCCAAAGCTCGTGTATCAAGGTACAAATCTTTTCTACCTATCCGCGCATTATTGTTGAGCAATGTATAGTTTTAAAGCTTAAACATTCGGTATATAGGTCGTTTTTTCACTCTATCATGGAGATTTTTATGTCCACAACCAGTCGTCAATTTACTTTAGCATCACGCCCACATGGCGCTCCTACCAATGAAAATTTTGAACTTAAAAACGTAGAGTTACCATCATTAAAAGATGGTGAAGTATTGCTGCGTACTATTTATTTATCACTAGACCCTTATATGCGTGGCCGCATGAGCGATGCTAAATCGTATGCCGACCCTGTAGAAATTGGTGATGTAATGGTTGGTGCAACGGTTTGCCAAGTCGAATCATCTAAAAATGATACGTTTAGCGAAGGCGAATGGGTATTAGCATATACAGGCTGGCAAACTTACGCTATCTCAAATGGCGAGGGCTTAATGTCATTAGGTAAAGAGCCAACAAATCCGTCATACGCACTTGGTATTATGGGTATGCCTGGCTTTACCGCCTACATGGGATTACTAGATATTGGCGCACCTAAAGCGGGTGAAACCGTTGTTGTTGCAGCAGCTACAGGCCCAGTAGGCGCAACGGTTGGTCAAATAGCTAAAATTAAAGGCTGTAAAGTAGTAGGCGTTGCCGGAGGCAGCGAAAAATGTGCACATGCTGTTGAAAATCTAGGCTTTGATGCCTGTATTGACCATAAAGCAGATGACTTTGCCGAGCAGTTAGAAAAAGCATGTGAGCAAGGCATTGATGTTTATTATGAAAATGTGGGCGGAAAAGTGTTTGATGCCGTATTACCTTTGCTTAATACCTCAGCACGCGTGCCTATCTGTGGTTTGATATCGCAATATAATGCCACCAGCTTGCCTGAAGGCCCTGATAGATTAGGTATGCTAATGGGACAATTGTTAACTAAGCGTATTAAAATGCAGGGCTTTATAATTTTTGATGACTATGGCGATCGTTATGACGAATTTGCACAAGACATGCAAACGTGGCTACAAGACGGAAAAGTTCAATACCGCGAACATCTTGTAGATGGTTTCGAAAAAACCATCAGCGCGTTTAACGACATGATCAGCGGGAAGAACTTTGGTAAAACCGTAGTAAAGATTAACAGCCCACTATAATAACATTCAGGCTGTGTTGTAATTCAACACAGCTCAATAAGGAAGAAAATGATTAAACTACACCACTTAAACAAGTCTCGTTCTAAACGTATTATTTGGTTATTAGAAGAGCTTGAGGTTGATTACGAAATTGTTGCTTATCAGCGCAATACTGAAACTTTTTTAGCCCCTGATGAGCTTAAAAATGTGTATCCGCTGGGCAAATCGCCAGTTATAGAAGATGATGGCTTAGTGATCGCCGAGTCTGGCGCTATCACAGATTACCTGATCACTAAATATGGCAAAGGTAAGTTTGCACCAGTCACAGGTACTGCAGAATTTGTAGACTATCAACAATGGCTTCACTTTGCAGAAAGCTCTGCAATTTTACCTCTCCTGCTAAAAATGTTTGTCCAGAAAGATGGTGCTAAAACGCAATTTTTAGAGGGCTATGCCGATGCTGAAACCGCTAAAGTAATTAGCTACTTTAACAGCCGCCTTGAAGGCAAACGTTATTTAGTGGGCGATACTCTCACTGGTGCCGATTTTATGATGTCGTTTATTGTTGAAATCGTTAAAAACGCTGGCCAACTAGGGCACTTTAAAAACCTAGTTAAATACGATGAGCAATTACAATCTCACGAAAAGTTTCATACTGCCAACGAGCTTGAAGCTAAATACGATTAATTTTATGTTCGCTTTGATTGTGGCTAACGCAATCAGAGCGGCAACCTCGTTACTCAGGCCTGTCTAAATAAATTTGTTTAAACGCATTAAAATTCAATTCAAATAATTCAACCAACGTCGGATCGAAATGATTACCTGCGCCTTTAATTATTTCCGCCTTTGCTTCATCCATGCTCCAAGGCTCTTTATAACAACGACGACAACATAACGCATCAAATACATCAGCAATCGCAGTAATTCGCCCCTCTAAACTGATCTCTTGCTGTTTTTTTGCGTGTGGATAACCAGCTCCATCCCAACGTTCGTGATGATCAATTGCAATGTTAGCAGCCATATCAATTACAGGATTAGCTGTTCCTTTGAGGATTTCCCAGCCTTTGGTGGTGTGCTGTTTCATAATTTCCCATTCATCAGCATCCAATTTAGCTGGCTTATTTAAAATTAAATCTGGAACTCCCACCTTTCCTACATCGTGTAACTGTGCTGCTAAACTAATTTTATCGCAGTATGATTGATTTTGATTATTTAGCTGCGCTAATAGTTTTGCATATAAACCAACCCTGATTACATGTGAGCCTGTTTCTTTGGAGCGTGACTCCATCGCTCCTCCCATCAGTGAAATAGCCAGTTGCTGGGTTTCTTCAATTGAATTAGCTAATAAGAGGCTTTCAAAGGTCAGTACTACATTACCCAAAAATAAATCTACTAGCTGTTGAGCTTCTTTTTTTACCGGCTGCAGCGACTGAAACGCTAAGATGGAATCTAAACCTTTTTGCGAATGATGAAAATAAACATAATGATCTTCTGCTATAAAATTCTGCTTAGTTTGCTTTGCCCTTAAAAAATACTCTTGATGTTTTTGTGGAATACTGTCAATTCCATTGCCCGTGAATAAATGTATGCCAGAAAGCTCTCCCTCAATCATCTGCAGCTTTTCATCTAACTGACAGATACCAAAGACCTTAGGCGCATCAATATACAAATTGGCGGAGCTCATATTCAGTACTAGTTTTAGCTCTTCCATTACAACAGAGGTAAACTCAACCAAGTCACCAATTTGGGTAATAGTAGAAATTGCTATTATTAGCCTTTTTAAGTTGTGCCGATGGTTTTGTAGCATACAAATATCGCGATAGGCGCGCAAAGAGGTATAAAAAATCAATTCAAGATCTTGGCTTTGCAGTTGGCTCTTCGCTTTATAACCATCAATATCATAATCGCGAATAACACTGCGCTCTGGCGCAACCCCTGGCTGACCTGTGCGTAAAATAATTCGGCTATATACATTTTGTAAGTCTTGGCGAACAAATCGTGCAAAATCTAATCCTGCATGCTCAGTTTCCATTACTACATCTAATAAAATTAATGCATAGCGCTCTGAGCTTTGTAGTTTCTCTCTGGCCTCTGCCGCACTGTAGACACTATGTAATTCAATAGGTCGTTGCTCAAATTCAAAGCGCTTCATTGCAAGTTGAGTTACTTGATGTACAGATTCATCATCATCAACCACTAAGATTTTCCATGGTTCAACATGCTTGCTGTCGACCGCTTGTTTTACAACTTCATCATCTTGTAACCAATCCATAAACACACTCTACTAGTTATTAATTCGGTAGCGTTAAGGGGAATTGAATAAAAAAATAAACTCCCGTTGATTGTTTTTCCTTTATAAAAATTTGCCCCTTTAAGCGATGTACAACAAGGTTGTACACAATGTTCATTCCTAAACCACTGCCACCACCTGCTCTATTTGTGGTGTAAAAAGGATCAAATACTTTTTTTTCTGCCTCTTCAGTCATGCCTCTTCCGTTATCTTGATAATGAATGCAAACAGAATCTGAGTAGTCTATATGAACACTTATTTGCCCTTTTTGGCTGCCATTTTTAAAACCATGAATAATTGAATTCATTACTAAATTAGTGAAGATTTGTGCTAAAGCACCAGGATCAGAATACACTTCAGGCTCAGGCTCTTTCGCACTAATAGTAATGTCAACGGGTGTTGCTTTGAGGGTATGGTAAAGGCTTTTTTGCACCTCATTTAAATAACTACTTATATATAAATTACGTAATTCTTCGGTTGTTTGATCAACCGCAACACGTTTAAAACTGCTTATTAAACCTGCGGCGCGCTGCATATTTTTTAGTAAAATGTCACAACTTAAATCAACTTCACTAATAAACTCACTAAACTGCGTTTTACTCAAGGAGCCAGAAGCCACCTTGTTTTTAGTTTCAATCAGCATTTCTCTTAAATGCGACGTCGCAGTTACGCAAACACCTAGCGGCGTATTCACCTCATGGGCTACACCACTAACTAAACTTCCAAGTGACGACATTTTTTCTGCTTCAACAAGCTCTTGCTGAGTGCGACGAAGCTCTATGGTTTGCTCAACTAGAGCCTGCTCTGCCTCGTGGCGTTTACTCGACATTAAATTAATAGAATCACTTAAACGATCATAAGGACCACGCTTTGAAACTGTTTTAGAAAAATCACCTGCTGCAATCGCAGAGCAAACCTGATCAATATCTTTACTGGCTTTAATTAAACGCTCAAAACTTCTAAACATAGTGCCAAGCTCATCATTTTGAGTCATATATTTTTGAACATGAATAGATAAATCGCCATTAGCTAACTGTTCAACAGATTTAATGGCAATATTAATACGCTTAGTTGTTCGGTTAATAAAATACCAAAAGAGTAAAAAAACCAGTAATACACTTGCAAAAGCCGCTGCCAATAATGGTTTAAATTGCGCTTGAATAGGCCCAATAATATCCGCTTCAGAGCGGCGCACTATCACTGTCCAATTACCAGTGGCAACCTTGGCTTTATCAAAATAGAAAACCCCGGAATCAAAAGGATCGTTCGCAGATAGTATCTCTCTTTCTTGCCCCTGTAACTTTAGCTGTTTGGCTATACTTGCGTAATCTGTATCTAAAATGGCCTTCGTTTTTAATCCTGAATGATTTAATGTCGTTGCAATCACGTTGTCGCGTTGACTGAGTAACAAAACATCTATTTTTAATTGCTGCTTTATGGTTTGCAAGAATTCAGTGATGTCAGCGAGCGCTCTATCTACGCTTGCCATACCGACAAATTTATCATTAATGATAATGGGCGAACTTTGTTCAACCAGCATTCTTCCCTCGTAAACATAAGGCTCAGTGATCATCGTCTCTGTATTGCCATCACGTAAAAACTGTTGGCGTACTCCCTCATAATAAAGACTAGATTCCATATCCACCAAGGGCTCAAGTAACAAGCGTTCAGAATCATTAAAGTCACGATGCCAATAAGGTAAAAAACGACCGGTTTGATTTACATAAACGCCTTCTTTTAATGACGGAGCATTAATATAGGCTTGATCTTGATTATCGGCATTAGGCTCATAACCAAAAGAAGCCCCCACGAATGAAGGATTCATTTTAAGCACTGCACGAACAAAATTAATACTTGCCTCTCTATCACCAAACAACCCATTTTGCTGTGCTAAGGCCATAATTTCGGTAGTGCGTACTGCCAATTGCGTCTCTTCATTTACTTTTGCAGAAATAGTATCGGCGGTCTGACTCAAGTTAAGCTTTGCTTGCATAACAGCCTGATTAAGGCTGGTTGAATACCAGTAACTCAAAATACCCGCGATGATGAGCATAACGGGCAATGCCAAATACAGCAGCATTTTTCCTTGCAAAGAATGTATGAGTGTTAGTCGCATAATTTTAGGCTTAAACAAGCAAGCCAATGTCCTGAGGATTTGAAGTAGTAAGCTTAAAAATTAGACTATAAAAACTTTCTAGGCAAATGAATTGTGTAGAAATAAATGTGAAAGCAGGGTATTAAAATACCAGCTGCCTAGTAGATAAGATTGTTAAATAGGGTATGGTTTAAAGACAAAAACACTCTGCAAAACTTTTATTTTTAATCGGCCAATCGATAACCCACAGCTGGTTCAGTTAAGATATATTTTGGACTAGCGGGGTTAGCCTCTAATTTTTGTCTGAGCTGTGCCACATGGACTCGTACGTATTCAGGACGGTCTATGTACTGCGCTCCCCAAATATGGCTTAAGATTGCATTATGGGTGAGTACTGTATTTTTATTTTGAAACAGTAATAAGAGTATTGCGTACTCTTTTTTAGTGAGTTTTATCTCATTCCCAGAAGAGGTTACTCTGTGCTTTTGTGGATCTATTTTTATATTCCCGCAGGTAAATGCCACACTCGGCTGGCTCTGGGTACGTAATAAAACCCGAATCCGGGCTAGCAACTCATTGGCGCTAAACGGTTTGGTAATATAGTCATTTGCCCCATTATCAAGCGCAGTGACCTTTTCAACTTCGCCATCTCGAGCTGATAGCACTAAAACAGGTAAGGCACTCCATTGTCGAAACTCAATTAACCAGTCTTGACCATCCATGTCTAGCAGGCCTAAGTCTAACAATACAAGATCGTAACTTTGCTCACTTAAACGTGCAAAACCATCTAACCCTTTATCACAAATACTTAGCTCGTAACCACTGGCTTGCAACAAGGTTTTTAAAAAGCTTTGTAGAGGGGGAGAATCTTCTAATATCAAGATTTTAGTCATTACTTTTTTCCCAGATTAACTTTGCGTGCGCCATATTTGTTTCGTTATTAATTGTTAATGTAAATGTGCCCTGGTGAAATTTAGCAACCACATCACAAATAATGCTGCCTAACCCAACGCCTTCATCGCTACTTGTTTGCCCTTTAATTACCAAGTTATTAGTTAGAAGTAACTGATAAACTACCTTTTGCTGATTAGTACTTTGCGTAAATTCAACGCTCACCTTTTTATCACCATAACGCCATGCATTTTCGAGCATATTAGCCAGCGCAATTTCTAACAAAGTCACATCCCCTTTGCATGTTGTCTGAGCGTCTATATTGGTATTTATGATAAAATCAGTGAGTTGCTGCTGTCTTCTAGCTTTAGCTTCACTAAGTAGTGCTTGTAAGTTTATTGTTTGCCAACTTAGATTTTCACCCATTTTATTAACTCGGCTTAACTCCATTACTTTATCAAAGTGCTCATTTAGTATTTTACTTTGCTCATAAATATTACTCGCTTGCTCTTTTATCACGCTGTCACTGAGGGTAATCTCATCATCTGCAAGCATGCTCGATGCGCCCATAATAGTCGCCAGTGGTGTGCGTAAATCGTGAGACAAACTGCGTAAAAGTGCATTTTTAGCGCGCTCTAATTCCGCTTGCACCGAAATAGCAGCCGACTGTTGGCGTAATAACGTTTTTTCATGTACCTGATAAAGAAGCGAAATAGCGGTGTCCGCAAAGGATTTTTGCCCTTGCGTTAACCGTTTAGTAAAATTAAACCCGCCCCAGCTAGGGTTAACTTCACTAAGCAATATAAACTCACTATTGCCCTGCGATGCTGCAGGTATAAATGTACAAGATGCGTTTAAATGCTTGCTGATCCGCTGCACAAAGTACTTTTTTTGTTCATCCAGCGTATCTAGGCTGTTTAAGTCTTTGGCCAGTTCGTACAAGGTGCGACTATTACTTGCATGTAATTGCACATCCCTAACTTTAGTACTGAGCTCCCCTGCCAATTGGCTGATCACAAAACCAACAATCAGCATAACCATAAAGGTTACTAAATATTCTATGTTTTCAATATGAAAAGTAAAATTAGGGGCAACAAAAAACCAATCTGTACACGCCACACTCACTAAGGTGGTCAGTATGGCAAGACGACGATTACTGCGCACAGCAACCCAAGTCACCCACAATAACTGAAGCATCACGATATCGGTGGTAGTAAACCAATTACGTACAGGGTAAATGGCAATAACCACAATTAATGGCATTATTACTGCCAAAAACAATGCGTTATACCAACGTGGTTTAGCCTCTGCCTGATTCATTAATTATTCCTCTAACATTTGAGAACCTAGATTACTGCCTTTTCGATATTGCCTCTATAAAGTTTTTATAAAGTTTTTTATCTGATTCGTTAAATCTTTATAAAGCTTTTAACGCCTACCTACATTGTTACTTTAATAACTCATATTCTAACTTCAGCAGAAGGAGTAATACGTATGTTGGGTTGGATAAAAATAGTGATGCTTACAGCCTATGTATTAACTGTTTATTGACCAAATGAACTTTACCACTTCTCTCTTTTAACTTTAATTTAGGTATCAACATGGCACATTTTACAGTGATCGGATTGGGTCGATTTGGCATTGCAGCAAGCCTTGAGTTAATTCATTTAGGGCATACAGTCACTGGGGTTGATAGTAACCCTAAACTAGCTGAAAAATATGTTGAGCATTTATCTGAAACCGTTGTTTGCGACTCCACTGATGAAGCCGCACTTAAAGAGCTTGATTTAGCGAGCAGTCAGGCCGTTTTAGTGGCAATAGGAGAAGACATGCAATCGAGCATTCTGTGCACCCTTGCATTAAAAAACCTAGCTGTTAAGCAAATATGGGTAAAAGCGAGCACTAAAGCCCATCACACAATTATTTCTAAATTAGGTGTAACACGCATTATTCATCCTGAAGAAGAAATGGGCGTGCGAGTTGCACAAGCGCTTAATTACCCTGTAGTAAACGACTATATTTCCTTAGGCAATGGCATATACGTTGTTGAAGTAAGTATAAAAGCGCACTTACATAAAACAAAACTAGGGCATTTACTAAAAGAAATGAAACGCACTGTAGACCCATTATTGGTTAAGCGCGCCAAGCAAACGTTTGCCAAACTTGATGATGACTTTGAGTTACTTACCTACGACACTTTACTGTTATCAGGTAGCCGAGTCGAATTAAACTATCTAGCTCCAAGGCTTTTATAATCATGGTTTTATGGCATCCCCTCAAAACGCCTATTGAGCGAAAAGTCAGTGGGCATAAAAAACTCAATGCGGCTCCACCGCTTATTTTATGTTGCAGTTTTTTAATATTAATAACGCTTGGGGCATTGGCGTTAAAACTGCCTTTTGCAACCTATGAGCCTATTTCATGGATACAAAGTGCGTTTACAGCAACCTCTGCGGTGACTGTAACTGGACTGGTTGTCGTCGATACCGGTTCAGTGTTTACTCCTTTTGGACAAGGCGTTATTGCGCTATTAATTCAACTAGGCGGTCTAGGTTTAATGACCTTTGCGGTTGTGACTTTAATGGCACTGGGTAATAAAGTTGGCTTTATTCAAAAAACAGTGACTAAAGCTGCTTTTAATCAAACAGATACATCTACTTTGGTAAATACCGCTAAGTCTGTTTTGCTGTTCGCGCTAATCGTTGAATCTGTAGGCATTATTATTTTAACGCTGTATTGGCTACCCGAAATGGGCTTACAAAAAAGCTTTTTTCATGCACTTTTTTATACTATTAGCGCTTTTAACAATGCAGGGTTTGCATTAAGTCCTAACAGCTTAATGCAGTATGTAGAAGACCCCGTTGTAAATTTAACAATTACCTGTTTGTTTATTATTGGTGGCCTTGGCTTTACCGTATTAACAGATTTATATAAGTCAAAGCGTTGGGCTAAGCTCAGTCCCTACAGTAAATTAATGCTGATCAGCACTGTTATTATTAACGTTATTGCATTGTTGCTTATTTACGCAATTGAATACGATAATCCAAAAACACTGCAGCCGTTATCTGAAGTAGGTAAATGGCTAGCAGCTTGGTTTCAAGCCGTTACTCCCCGTACTGCGGGGTTTAATACCATTGCTATTGAAGAATTAAAAAATGCCAGTACCGCTTTAACTATGATGCTTATGTTTATCGGTGGCGGCTCTTTGAGTACAGCAAGTGGCATAAAGGTCGTTACATTTATCGTTTTAATACTAGCAACCTATAGCTACTTAAGACGTGACAAAGGCGTCACCGTGTTACGCCGAGAAATAGACAAAGATTCAGTGTATAAAGCATTAGCCTTAACCGTTATTTCAGCGGGAGTCACTTGGTTGGCTATTTTTACATTACTGGTCGTTGAAGATGCACCTTTTTTAGATGTTGCTTTTGAAGCGGTATCTGCACTGGGTACTGTAGGGCTTTCACGCGGTTTAACGTCATCGTTATCACCGCTGGGGGAGTTTATCATTATGTTTTTAATGTTTATGGGCAGAATAGGCCCGCTCACTCTCGCCTACTTTTTAGCAAGTCCACGCACTAAAAAACTAAGATACCCAAGCGCGCAACTCTCTATTGGTTAACAACACTAACGCGGGTTAATCAGCCCGCATTTTAAATACCCGCTAATTCACGTTCGGTAATACACTCATCAGACGCCATTTCGAATTCTCGACACGTTAATGGGCGATTTTCGTAAATAGTACACATTAACGTATTTCTATCGAGTGCTTGGCACCAACCATCGTCGCCGCGCTTCATTACTTCGCTGCCCCATTTATCGTAATCAATATACTGAAAAGGGACACCGGTATCACTAACAATACGCACTTCTAATTGGCAACAACACGCTTGGCAATTAGCACAAGTGACGGCGGTTGTATCGATATTTTCAACAGCAATGATTGAGTTTGACATACAGACTTTTGATAAATGGTATACAACCTATAGGATACACGAGCGAGGCAGCGGTGACAGTAAAATAACTGTCAGATTTTAAACATCGTCATATGTAATTAACCAATTACTAAAAAAGCGTGCTGGTTAATCAGCACGCTTATTAGTTGTAGATTAAAAAGTGAAAACCACTTTAACGTTATCCGAAACAGCCGATGAAGAAACAAAGCCAATGGTGTCAGGGTTCGCTGCGACCATTTTGATTACTTCACTGTCATTTTCTAACTCTTTAGGCGGTGTGCCCTTTCCTGTAAAAATCAGTTTTGACCAATATGCTTTTAACTGAGAAGACGTTTTATTGAGTAATTTACTATTAAATTGCTCGGTTGCAGCACTGCTTGATTCTTGAGATATTGGAATGATCTTATTGCCATTGCTAAATGACTTTTCTTTTCCTGTATAAATTCGACTAATAACAGACTCATCAAAACTACTTTCATTTGAAGGATGCACGATAATAGCAAATTCTGCATAGGCGAAGTTAGTAAACAAGAATATTACACATAATATTAATTTTTTCATTTTACTTCTCCTTAAAATACAACATCAACACCAAGGGTGATTGCTTTACTATCACCGGCCACAGCTAAATCAAACGAGTCATCTTTAACTCTATCGTATTGCACTTTAAATGCAGCTGACGGATGAAAATCCCACCTAACACCAACAGCAAATGTATTATGCTGCTCTGTATCACCCTCACCTTCTTGTTCAAAGTCTGAAAACATGACATAGGGTGTAATTGAATCAAAACGATAGCCCGCACTGATCATATAAGTATCGAGATTACCATCTAGGTCTAAGCGGTTCAGTTCACTTAAAACAAAAAAATCACCAAAATCAAGGTTTGCAGCTAAGCCATAAAATTTACCATCTCTACTGTCTTTACCATCCCACAAAACGGGTTCACCCGCGCGAAAACGCTTGTTGGTATATTGCATGTGGGTCACTCTTAGTTCGAGCCAGTCACGATTAAGTAACAGTACGCCGCCTAACATATCTTCCCAAATTTCTCTTGTCGGCTCTTGAAAGAAGAAGTCTGACAACAGCTTGTTATCGTCATCATCTTCTTTACCGGTATAAATGTTCGCGGATACTCCCCAGTCACCTACAGAGCCTGAGTAAAGTAAATTAACCCCCTCGTAGTTAAATACTTGCCATGTATAATTGTCGGCAGGGGCCCGCATCCATACATATGCATAACCTACATCGAAAAAGTCTGAGTAGTAAAATAGTGGTAAACGCTTCTTACCAGCTTGAACAGTCCAATTATCGTTAATATCGTAAGAAATATAAGCCCATTCAAAATTTGCCTCAAAGTCGTTAACTCCTCTGGCAACTAGCTGACCAGTTACAGAAAGGCCTTCACCTAAGTCGCCTGATACCTGTAATCCAATCAAAGACTCTGGCGAAAAGGATAAATCTTCAGTGTAGGCACTTACATTTGGGTAGTCCGCTAGAAAGGTTGGTTCAACGCCATATTGCGGGACACCGGTGCCACTGAGCACTTTACCCGCATTAATACTCGCGAAACCTGAAATATTAATTTCAGCATAACTACTTGCTGATACAAATACCCCCAATAGTATAATTTTTTGCAGTTTCATTGATCACCTCATTATTATAATGGCCGTCATAGCCAAATTGAGTATAGTTAAGCGAGAAAAAGAAACAAAAAATTAACACTTTTTATTTTATACTGATTTTTTAATATTAATTAGGCGCCGACCTTGATAGCAATATTGCTTTAATTTCGCTGTAGCGCTGTTGCTCACACAATGCAAAACCACTTAGTTGGCGTACTTTATTGCGTGCAAATAGCGGCACACTCATTCCCGCCAAAAACCGACATTGGGTTTCAATGCCAACATTATGCACCCCTTTCGTTGCCATATGCGCCAAAAGCTCATCCACCTTTTGATATATAAGCGCTGTATCAATTTTTGCAGGAGTGATTGAATATTCAAGCTTGACCGCATGTCCACGGCACACACTACAATGCCCACATTGCTGTGGCGCATTCGCATCATCAAAGTAACGGGCTAAGTTATAGCTTAAGCAAGATTGCAGCTCAAAAAAGCGCACCAAAGCAGCAATCCGTTTTATTTCAGCTTGCTCTTTATCGGTAAAGTAATCATGTAACTGCTGGGCAAGTGCAGGGTTATTAATCACCTCGCTATGCACTTTGTACACTTGAGTAATACGTTTGGTTTCAAGGGTGATAAGGTTTTTTTCTGCTAAGTAATCAAGTGCGGCTACCACACGTTTACGGTCAACCTGTGCGGCTTGCGTTAGAGAGTCAAAGTTAAGTGTACCCCATATTTTTTTAAAGTCGGTATGGCTAAATATTTGCGTTAAAAAAGCTTGGCGCTGCTGATCAAACTGATTAAGCAACTCATTTTTATCAACTAGAAATTTATACTTAAAATCGGCGTAGTACGCATATTGCGGGGTTATTGCACCTTGCATTTCCAATTGTACCAGTAAGGTTTTAAGGGCAAGCTGGCGAATATTACTCTCGCTCGATAAGCTATATTCTTGCATTTCCCATTGCTGTTGAGCTTGGCGAATATCGTTAATAACATATTCAATACCGCTGAGCTCTGGGGTATCGCCGTACACAAAGTTTTCGACTGTATTTAAGCCATCTAGATTAGCCAGCGTATAACAATTCGATGGGTTGCCATCACGTCCTGCACGGCCAATTTCTTGGCTGTAGTTTTCAATTGATTTAGGTAAATCGTAGTGAATTACAAAACGAATGTCTGATTTATCAACCCCCATGCCAAAGGCAATAGTGGCGACCACTACATTTATTTTTCCCGCCATAAAATCATCTTGAATTTGTCCGCGTAGGTTGTCTTCAAGCCCTGCATGATACGCCACCGCCTGCAGGCCCTGTGCGCTTAACATATTGGCCACTTGTTCAGCACTTTGCTGCAGCGTGACATACACAATACCGGGGCCGGTTTGCGTACGGACAATTTCAGTAAGCTCAGTATTTTTATCAGCCGTTTTAACACTCAGCACATTTAAATCTAAATTAGCGCGATAAAACCCCGTTTGCACAATGCATTTTGGATCAATAGCAAATCGCTCTGCCATATCGCGTTTAACTTTTTTAGTCGCGGTGGCGGTTAATAGTAGCACTAACGGAATATTTAGCTCTTCACGGTAACGCGGTAATTTTAAGTAATCGGGTCTAAAGTTATGACCCCACTCTGAAATACAATGCGCTTCGTCTACTACCAACATAGAAAGTGCCACTTGGCTAATAAATTCTCTAAAGCGTTCGTTTTTAAAGCGCTCAACTGACACCATTAACACTTTAATTTTACCACTGCGCACGTCGTTCATTACGGTACTGCTTTGCATTTGATCTTGGCTTGAATCAAGACTTGCGGCATAAATGCCTTTACTGTTTAAAAAACTTATTTGATCTTTCATCAACGCTAATAATGGCGATACCACCAAGGTTAAATGCGGTAAATGTAACGCAGTAAGTTGATAGCACAAGGATTTACCCGATCCAGTTGGGAATATAGCCAGTGATGATTGGCCATTTAGCAATTGCTCTATGGTTTGTTGTTGCCCTGCTCTAAACTGATTAAAACCAAAATGTTGCTCAAGAGACTGAACTAGCGAGGTACTCATAAAAGCGTCCTTTTTATGTCGGTGCCCATAAATACTGTAAATGCGCAGTAGATGAAATATTTGCATATCAGTATACAGCATATCGTTGGATTTATTGCTGACATATCCTTCAATTAGGCGCACACTATAGTCCTATAAAAGCATGCTTTGCCAAAATAATTTTTTGATACCCAAGTCATTTTAAAAATCAACGTACAGAAATTGCTTCGGTATATTATTTTTAAGGGCATAGTCATGGACAAAACCATACCAAAAATTGTCATCATAGGCGGTGGCGCTGGTGGGCTGGAGCTAGCAACTCAATTAGGGCACAAATTAGGAAAGAAACAACACGCAAATATATTACTCATTGATAAAAACCGCACTCATATATGGAAACCGTTATTGCATGAAGTAGCAACCGGCTCTATTGATGCCGATTTAGATGGTGTTGTATACTCAGCGCATGCGGCCAAGCACCACTATAACTTCCAACTTGGTACCTTTTGTAACCTCGACAACAATAATAAAACCATTACCTTAAGCCCTCTATATGACGAGTTAGGGCATCAAATATTACCTAAACGAACCGTTCACTATGATCATTTAGTTATTGCCATTGGCAGTGTCAGTAACGACTTCAACACCCCGGGTATTAAAGACCATTGCTTTTACCTTGATTCAAACCAACAAGCCGAGCGTTTTCAACACGCCTTACTAGATAACTTTACTCGCCTTCATCAAGACGACGACCCATTGCATTCATTAAACATTGCTATTGTTGGCGGTGGGGCAACTGGCGTTGAGCTCTCAGCTGAGTTGTATCATGTTTCTGATTTACTCAAAATATACGGTTTAACCAATATGTCGGCGAAACGCTTGCACATACATTTGATTGAAGCGGGTCCCAGAATTTTACCTGCCCTGTCTGAGCGAATTGCTAGCTCAGCCAAACGTGAATTATTAAGATTAGGGGTTACCGTACGAGAAAACACCCAAGTTAAACAAGCAACCGAGCATGGCTTTATCACTAATAATGACGAGCAAATAAATGCGGATATTATGGTGTGGGCAGCAGGGGTAAAAGCCCCTGACTTCATTAAAGAGCTAGACATATTTGAGCTGACACGTAGCAATCAAATAAAAGTGAATGATTACTTACAAAGTAGCCTAGACCCTCAAATCTATGTGCTTGGTGATTGCTGCGCGTTTACCCAAGACGATGGGACGCAAGTGCCGCCACGCGCACAATCGGCTCATCAAATGGCGCAATGCGTTGAAAAAAATCTAATTGCTACATTACGTGAGCAGCCCCTGAAAAAGTTTGAATATAATGACCATGGCTCACTGGTAAATTTATCGCGATACAGCACGGTGGGCAGCTTAATGGGTAACCTAACCAGTAGTAGCTTTTTTATTGAAGGTAAAATTGCCCGCTTTATGTATATTTCACTATATAGAATGCATCAGCGCGCTATCCACGGCAGTGCCAAAACCTTTGCTTTGTGGATCAGCGAAAAAGTACTGCGTGTTGTTCGCCCAAAAATGAAATTGCACTAAATAACCTGAAATCCGGATAATAAATCCATCTCAAGCAGATTTCAGGTTAAATAGTTACATCAGTCGCGGTAATAAATAAGATTAAACAAATATTTATTACCGCCGTCTTTAATTTTTCACAATTCCCATATAAATTTACATAAACCACTCACGGAATTTAGTAATGACCTTTAAAACGCTTATTTTTAATTTTGATGGTACCGGCAGTGAACCCCGCGACGCAGACCAGTTTAGTACAGAGCATTTTAAAGAAGACGCCAGTATTTCTAATATTCTAAAACTACACTTATTGCTCGGCGGTAAACTTGATGATTCACCCACTACCCCATTTTCACAGCAATTAAGCTTTTATTACCAAGGCATAGGCACCAAAGGGAGTCGTTTAAAACGAATTTTAAATCAAACACTTGCCCCACGTTCTGAAGATGTGGCCAGCATTTTGACTCAGGCTATCACAGATTTTAAGCAGCATTATCAAAGTGGCGATACTGTTCTACTTACCGGTTTTAGCAGAGGCGCTGCATTAGCAAGGCGTTTTGCTAAATGCCTAGAGCCATTAATAAATGAGCAAGTATATTTGTGTGTTTTTGACACCGTGGCCTCAATTGGCCTGTCAAAGATAAATAAAGCGACCCGTGGCGCAGAGCATGTGGTTTTTGAAAACCATACTATTGCCAATAATGTCGCTGGGGCCCTGCATTGTGTTGCGCTTGATGAGAAACGACGGGCCTTTGAGCCCACATTAATGAATCAACAAGCTAACATTACCGAGCTGTGGTTTGCAGGAGCCCACTCCGATGTAGGAGGAGGCTACTATCGCGATGGGCTTGCCGATATTTGCCTGCGTTATGCGCTTGAGTGGCTCATTGCTCAGCCGCTATCGGTTTCGTTATTAACCAGTCATGACATAGACTATGAAAACCTTTTACCTGAGAGTAATTTGGTTGCCCAAGACGATGTGACTGTTATTCCCGATCCACTGGCGCTAAGTCATCAACAAAATTACTTTTGGTTAAACCCATTTTTCAAGCTGGTTGATAGGCAGTGCTGTGTATTAATTAACGATGAAATTAGCCACAACGCTCCATTAATACATCACAGTGTTGCACAGCGAATTAATAAACTAACCAGCTATCGCCCTGAATCGTTAAAAAATATACATTATAAAATGATTTACAGCGATGACAGTACACTAAACTTTATGGGGCTAAGTGCTCATATAATGCTCGCCAATCAAAATATGAGCTTATTGAGTGTTAATCAAAGCAAAGATGTAATGGTGTACGCTAGTGAAGCCTACAACGCTACCGGCTTAATGCTTGCCCAAGATGCAACGTATCGCTTTACTCCTTACCCTAACCAATTTTGGTATGACGATGGTGTAAAGTGCCCTCCTTCCGGCTGGCATCGCGATAATGTGCAACTCGGCGTTAAAGAAATCCCTATGGCATTACTTGAGCCATTTAGGCGTTTAGCCACGGCGCAGTGGTTTAGCTTAATAGGAACAATTGGCCAAAGCGATGACCATGCATTTGAAATTGCCGAAGGCGTTGAAATAACCATTAAAAAATCAGGAGAATTTTGTCCATTTGCTAATGATTTAAGTCGTTTTTATGGGGCGAATGCTGGCAGAATAAAGCTCAAGGTAACACGCTTAAGCTGATAAAGTGCCCTAATAATCAGTGCACTTTATACTGCAAAGTGCACTGAGCTAGGGATAGCTGGTGGATGTTATTGCTTTTTCATTTTATGCCCTTTCACGGCATAAAATAATATAAATAAGTAACAAGGTAACAATACAGAGTAGCCAGTTTGTAGCGAGGTAAAGCCGCTCAGTAAGCCCCATAACACCGGACCAAATGCACCGCCCGCTATACCCATTACTAACAGTGCTGAGCCTGTGCTGGTTAGCTTACCTAAACCCGATAACGCAAGTGGGAAAACCGCCGGCCAAACAATGGCGTTTGCTAAACCTAAAAAGGCAATTAGCAGTAAAGCATCTGGTAAATTAGCGCCTCCTAAAGGCACCAGTATGGCATTGGCAATAACAAAAGACTGCGCATCAATAAACAAAATGCAAAGGGTGATCACAATACCCAATACAGCCGATGCTGTTAAGGCCGATTGCTGAGAGATAAATTTAGGGATAAGTAAAATACCTAAAATATAACCAAACACCATAAACATCATAGTGTATGAGGTCATTACCCCATAGTTTTCAATACCCAGCGATAGTGCAAAAGTACCTATGGTATCGCCAGCAATAACCTCTACCGCAACATACAAAAAGATAGCAATAGCACCTAACACCAAGTTTGGATGAGAGAGTGTTTCACGAATTTCACCTTTGTCGTTTATTGCTTCTACTTCATCATTGATAAGCTCAGGCAGCGGAGACTTTTTAACCGCAAAAGCTAATACACCAATAAATAAGGCCATGCCTAAGTAAGGTAAAATAAGACCATTTGCCATATCATCAACTTGCTGTTGGCTTAGATCTGTGCCCACGGTACCGGTAAAGTTACTTAAAATTAAGGCGGTAAAAACCATCGGTGAGATAACTCCTGCGCCTTTATTTAAAATCCCCATAATACTAATACGTACAGCAGCCGATTCTTCTGGCCCTAAACGTACTACATACGGATTAACCGCGGTTTGTAATAAGGTTTGCCCTGCGCCCATTACCAACTGCGCTAGTAAAAACAAAGGAAAAAACTGCGACATAGCAGCAGGAATAAACATTAAGCCTGCTAACATCATACAGCCCATCCCCAATGCCATACCGTTTTTGTAGCCGACCTTTTTGATCAGCACTGCCGAGGGCAGCGCAGTAAATGTGACCGCAATATAAAAGGAAAATAAAATTAACGACCCTTGAAATGGGGTTAATTGTAAAATTTGACTTAAGTAAGGCATTAACGAGCCATTAAGCCAAGTAGCAAAGCCCAGTATAAAAAATAATACCGCAACAATGGCCATGGGGACCACGCTACTATTTTTGGACGTATCCATAACATTGGTTGTCATGTTATTTTCCTTTATTTATATTTATTATGTTGTTAACAAACCTGAGCGCCGCCAATCCACGTGCTAATGACTTGTTGTTGTGTGTTTAATTGTACAAAATCTGCTGGACTACCCAATATTAATCGCCCGTGTGTGGCAGGCAACTTTAAATACTGAGCAGGATATAAGCTCGCCATTTTAAGCGCTTGCGCTAATGGCTGTTTTAAATGAGTTACAGTGTTTCTAACAGCGGTTGCCATATCAAGCGCAGAGCCGGCCAACTCACCTGTTGTAGAGGTGAGTTTACCATTATCTAAGCTGACAGTTCGGTCAAAAAAAGCAAACTGAGTGTTATCTGTTCCCACTGGAGGCATCGCATCAGTAACTAAAAATACGCGCCCCATTGGTTTTGCTTTTAATGCCAGTTGGCATGCTGCGTAATCAACATGATGGCCATCAACAATTAAGCCACAATAAGTATCATCATTTAATAATGCACAGCCAACCACTCCCGGCTCACGCCCTTGTAGTGGTGACATAGCATTATACAAATGCGTAAATCCGGTTGCCCCAGCATCAACGCCCTGTTGAGCCTGTTCAAAGCTTGCGTTGGTATGACCTAAACAAACCTGAATCCCTAAATCGCACATTTTGGTAATATCGCTTGGTAGTACATTTTCAGGCGCTAAGGTGACTACGACTTTACCTAAATCTTGGCGAGATAACACCTGCCACTCCTGTTCAGAAATAGGACGAATAAAATCAGCGCTGTGAGCCCCTTTTTTTGCCACTGACAAATGCGGCCCTTCAAAGTGAATGCCAATAATACCTGGCGTTTGTTGGGCTATCGCCTTAGCAATTACATCGGCTGCTTGGCGCATTACTTCTACGGTGTCAGTAATTAACGTTGGCAGCATAGCAGTTGTACCGTATTTGGCATGTGCTAGCAGTATTTTTTTAACCCCAGCAACACTGCTAGTACGGTTAAACAATTCACCGCCACCGCCATTAACTTGTAGGTCAATAAAGCCAGGTGCAACTAAACCCGTTAGGTGCTCGTCTGCCTGCTGTACGTTATCATCTATTGCCGTAATAATACCCGCATCAACGCTCAGCACTTTGTCGTTAACAAAGTGCTCGCCATCAAAAAACTGGGCTACATGAATTCGTTTAACTGACATTTATAATGTCCTTGTTACTTTTTTAAGCCCCTTTGGCTCATCAGGATTAAAACCACGGCTTAATGCCACTTTTGCCACATCAAGGTAAAAACGCTGTAATACTAAAAATGGCGCTAATCGCGGGTGTACTTTAATACCTTGTTGATTAAGACTAATCACTTGTGCACCGCGTTTTTTGACCTCAGCAATTTGCTGCTGATGTGACTCTTTGGTTTCATCTTCAACCAAACAATCTAAAATCACTAACCCTTGCTCAACTAAAGTCACCGGACCATGTAAAAACTCCGCACTACTAAATGACTCAGCATGAATAGCACACACCTCTTTAAGCTTAAGTGCCATTTCTTTTGAGATAGAAAACCCTAAACCACGTGCCAATACCACCATATTCTTAATATTTGCAAACTCAGTAGGTTGTAGCTGAGTTGGCGAATCTATAATGGCATTAAGCGCGCTAGGTAACTCGTCAAGCCCTTGTAATAATGACTCATTTTGAGTCCAATTAGCAACAATATGTACTAGGGCTGATAACGTTGCCAAATAGCTTTTTGTTGCCGCCACCGAAATTTCATCGCCGGCTTTAAGAGGAACAAAATCATCGACTATGTCTTGTAGAGGTGATGCTTCATCGTTAACCAGCGCAATACAATAAGCGCCTGCCTCTTTCGCCATTTTTGCCTGGGCAAGAATGTCTGGGCTGCGTCCTGATTGAGAAATTACAATCACAACAGCGCCTTCAAGCTTTAATGTTTTACCATATACACTCGCCACTGATGGCGCTGCAGAACTGACCGGTACACCCGCTTCAATTTCAATTAAATACTTACCAAAAACACCAGCATGATCTGATGAACCGCGACCAATCATCATAACCACCTTAGGGGCCATATCGCGAAGCTTATGACCAATTTTTTCCACTAAAGGTTGGTTGGCAATAATTTGCTTTTCAATAACATTTGGCGTTTGCGCCGCTTCTTTTTCCATTAGTGTGTTAAACATCATAACTCCTGGCTGCTGTAATTAACGTGCTGTTGTTTAGCGTAAAGTACAGACCCCATTTCTGGTGACGATAATGGGGCTGATAAAATAGCTTGTATGTCTGGGTCTAACCATGTTGTCATCACGGTTGATAAGCCACCAATAAACGAAAGCCTTGGTGGGTTTTTATCTAATAATTGTCGTGCAATGTCGCTTAAATAAGCGCCACCTTCTTTTAAAATGGTAATTGCTGTGGCATCGTTCGCCTGTGCTGATTGAAAAACACAACCTGCAAGTTGCGCAAAAAAGGCTGCAGGCTTATTGGCAATCACTTCAACAAGTTGCATTGCATCACTGACTTCTAAATACTTCATTAACAAGTTAGTAAGCGCACCACTTGGAATTAATTTATCTAGGCTAAGCAGCACATACTGACAAGCAGTAAAGCCAATCCATGCACCACTGCCTTTGTCACCATGTGGAAAGCCATGACCACCAATCATAAACGATTGGCCATTAACGTATGAAAATCCACACGAACCAGTGCCAGCAATCATCACTGCGCCATCCTCGCCCTGATGAGCGCCCATACAAGCAATAAGTAAATCAGTAGTTAAGTGCATGGCTTTAAATGGGTGTTGCCATTGTGTCATTTGATTATGCAAACTTGGTAAGTTAACCCCTGCTAGACCAACCCCTGCAATAAGCTCAGATAAAGGCGTATCTTTAAGCCCTGCATCTTGTAATGCTAAACGCGCTGATTGCTCAATAGAATGAGTTGCTTGATTAAAACCATGTAACGGGTTACCTGGGCCTGCCACACCGGTGCCGACTATGTTATTACAGCTATTGACGATAATTGCTTTACATTTAGTGCCGCCGCCATCGATCCCCACAAAGAGTTGATTGTTTTTAATATTGTTGGTGATCATTTTTGCCTCTTAAGTTGTTCGACCGTTTTGCAAAACACTAAAATAAAGCCGGACTGTCATACTGTATGAATCTTATACTAGCACAAATGACAGCGTTGTCATTATTTTTATTTACAAATAAATAACTTCTTCAATCGTCAATAATTTAACGGAAAAACGCACCTTAACGGTGCGTTACTTTAAGCTTTCTGCTTACACGACTAGCTGATGGAGTCTTAGATCGAACCCATACATCTTGTGTTACTTTGACAGGTTGTGTGTAGGTTTTCCATTGCTCATCACCTTGTTTGTATTCAATCACTAAACCAGGGTAAGCAATATTGGCGTACAACATACTATTCTCAATTTTAGCACCTGCATTTGCAAGACGATAATGCACATCAGCACGTTCTAACTTGGCAAATTCTTTTAGCCCCATGGTAGCAGCAAAAGTTTGCCATTGCTGATCGCGCTGCTGCTTTAATTCAGGGCTAAAGCGATTTGTTTGTTGGCTGTAAACAAAGCCATTGTGATCATACGGTACCGCCCAATCAGCTTTATGCCAAGCGCGCTGTGCTAGCGATAATAATCGTGGGAATAGCTTATATTCAGCCATATTATTGGTACGCGTATTTTCGCTCCATAATTGACCCTGAATACCCACAAAACGTTTATCTTTAGCTAAAGGCGCGGATACGACCTTGCCTTGCTCATCATGCTGTAATGTGTCATCAGCTACATAAGGCTTATCTTCTCTATCAAGCCAAAATTCAGCATGAATAGGCAAATTATCTGGCATAAACTGAAATATTTTCTCAGTATTTATGTGCCTTGAAGCCCAGTAATAACCATGCTCTTGTGGGTCTGCCTCATACGGAAAGTCAAAATACAGCACATCTGGCGACGAAAGCACTGCTTGCCAATTTCTATTGGCAAATTCATGTGCACGCTGATGGCCATTCCACATTAATAAATCCCAAATATTACCTTGCACAACCTCTGGCATATTCTCTGGGTTAGTATGCGATAAGCCATCGCTCCATGCTGCGGTTTCAATATTCATATCAGCCAACATATTAGCGATACGTTCAATAAAATAACTGCCCAGCTGACCTGCTTCGGTAATTTCTAACTTATTTTGTTTAATAAAATCAGCACAAGCAGGTGAATCGACCCATGCTCCGGCGGTTTCATCGGCACCTATGTGATAACGAGTTAGCGGATGCTGTGCCTCACTATGAATACTTTTTACTTGTTCCATTACTTCACGGATAAACGCATAGGATGAGTCTAAACACACATTAATGGTATTGTCGTTGTAGTGCTGTACCGACGAATAGAGCGTTGTATCAAGCGGGTCATAAAGTAAAAACTGTTCGGCTTTTTGTTTATCGCCTTGTTGTATGTATTTATTATAACGCGCTTGCATAGACTTAATCGCAGCGCGAGAGTGTCCTGGCATATCAAGCGATGGGATCACCTGGATGTGACGCGCACTCGCCGCTTTAAGTATTTCTTGGTAATCAGCTACCGAATAATAGCCGTTTGCTGCACTTGAAGTGTCAAGCCCTGCGCCTAGCTGTGGCATTAAACATTGCTGCTCGCTTTGATCAAAACAACGCTTTGCACCTATATCTGTAAGTTCAGGCAGTGATGGAATTTCTAAACGCCAGCCTTCATCATCACCTAAGTGTAAATGTAGCTTGTTAAGTTTATAAGCAGCCATTTGATCAAGTAACTTTAAAATAAAGCCTTTATCACGAAAGTTTCGCGCTACATCGACCAACACACCTCTAAACTGATAATGCGGTGCATCAATAACTTCTCCCACAGGTAATATATTACTGTTAACCTGATATAAGCTCGCTAAACTTTGCAGAGCATAAAAAACACCCGTTTCGTCAACTGCATCGATTACAACCTCATCGGCTTTAATTGCTAATTTATAACTACCATTAAGCTGATCTTTTTTAACAGTGGAATTAAGTGTGACCTTAATTGCCGCTGCATCATCGCTTAAATTAATACCTAGTAGTTCCAGCCGCTCGATTGCAGCTAATACACTTGATTTATTAACTTCTGCATAATTAATATTAAGCCCTTGGCTAATATCAAGCGTTTGAGTTTGACTAAACTCGCTAAAGCGTGGGGTGGGTATAACTTGCTGAGCAATGACATTACTCACTTGATTTTGCGAGGTTAAATAAGCTGAAAAGTCATACTTTTCATTACGCTCAAACAAGCGCTCAGCAGTAAGCCACTGTGTTTTGTCGCCCGCAGTACGTTTAAACTGACGAGTGTAATCGGTATAAGGTTCTACATGAGGTAATAGCTCTAAGCCCGTCTCTGGGTCAATTTTAGGCTTTGTACTTTCAATCACTTTAGCGGTGTCATTGTTATTCACCACGATATAGTTAGGAATAGCGTCGCTTTGCGATAATGACCAAAAATGCGCATAAAAAGTAATCGTTTTAGTCTCACCGGCTTTAAAGCCAGTAAACCCATCTTTAAGCTCAATGACATGAATATCACCATTAACGTGTTTAATAGTAAATTCATCGCTAATCGACTTTTGTATTGGCGTAATTTGACTAAAGTAAATTTTCCATTGGTCAACGTTAATCGCCGAGTTGGCAGTTAAATGTAAATTCGCTTTAAAACAGTGACCGTTTTCAATATCTGGATCGCACTGTGCTGATGGGCGGTTATCAACTTGCTGATATTTTATTTGTAATGTTTTAGCAAGTAACTCCACCGCACTATCGTTTGCAGGGCTTAGCTGAACCGATGCCGTATTTTGTCCTTCAACATTGCCCTGACATGCACTTAAACCTAGTGCTAAGCAGCATGCTGTCAGTAATGATTTAATCTTCATTCGCTACTCTCCCTTTATTATTAACTTAGTCACTCAAGCATCTCTTTCAAATGCTAAAAATTAAATCGATTTTTGAATGCATTTATTCTTAGTGCGGTTAGTTTATAATGTACCATCAGCTAAAAAATATTTTATGCTTTAAATTAATCACTATTCATATCTAGTAATTGCTACCTTAGCCAAACAATCCACTACGTAGGTTCTAAATAATAATTAACATTGCGCTTTAACTTATGACAACGCTGTCATTGGGCTATTAATGTATCCTTTTTTTTCTTTTATAGCTACACAGAAGGGCAAAAAAGATACAAAAAATTTACAAGTGTGAGCTTAATATTCTTTTAAACCATTGTATTTAAATTAAATTTAAATATTACTAAATTATTACCTAAAACTTTATCTACCATTCTCACAAGAAAGGCGTATAAATTAACTGTTAATATTCAATGATGTCTTTATAATTTAGTCGTCAAATAATAAAAACCGAGTACTGTTAACTACTCTTGCTGTAGTCGTTAGCCGATAAAGATAAATTAGTACCTAAAATGATATATAAAGGTCTATTAAGCCTATGAGAACAACAATAAACGACGTGGCAAAAGATGCCGGGGTATCAATAAAAACGGTATCAAGAGTAATAAATAACGAAACCTCGGTACGTGACAACACCCGTGAAAGAGTTATGGCATCAGTCGAAAAGTTGAACTTTCAGCCAAACTTAGCAGCAAGAAGTCTTGCAGGAACAAAAGCTTACAGCATAGCTTACATATACGACAATCCTAATGCGTACTACATTATCGACATGCAAAATGGTATTTTAGATGCGTGCAAAAAGCAGGGGTTTGAACTACTTATTCACCCATGTGATGCCAAAGAAGCGCATATTTTTGATGAAATTACTAATATGATCAAACGCACTCGTATCGCGGGAATCTTACTCACCCCGCCCTTTTCTGAAATGCCTGAGTTTGTTGAAAAGCTAACTCAACTAGACCTAAAAGTTGTGCGTATTTTATCAGGGCACGACGCGCCTGACTCATTAACACCCTGTATTATGATTGACGATAATCTCGCCTCAAAGTCAATTACTGAGCATCTAATTAATAACGGCCACACGCGCATTGGCTTTTTAGCCGGTGGCAGCGAGCATAACTCGACCAAAGAGCGCTTGGAAGGTTACAAAGCAGCGCTAACCCAATACGACATTACTATAGATCCAAGCTTAATTATTGATGGCGAATATTCATTTGAGTCGGGGGTTGAGGGTGCTAAAACACTCATTAGCCAAACAAATAGGCCAACCGCTATTGTCTCATGTAATGATGAAATAGCCGCCGGTGCGTTATTTGCAGCCAGATTAATGAACATTGATATACCCAGCGAGCTTTCTATAACAGGGTTTGAGGATAGCCCATTCTCTCGTCAAACATGGCCAAAACTCACCACGGCTCATCAGCCTAATAATAAAATTGCCGAAGATGCGGCCAGCTTGTTAATAGCACAAATTCGTAATGGCAATGACCGCGATATTATAAAACTATACACTCCTGAGCTCGTCGTTAGAGACTCTACCGCACGTCCTAGTTAGCTTTTATTAGGTTAACCATATAATTTACTTCTGCGCTGTAACAAACGTTCAGCGCAATGTTGTATTAAAAACGGCCTACTTTTTGAATGAATCTTTTGTATTACTGAGTTTATTTACAATAAAAAGGCGCGGTAAGTTAAAACTTACCGCGCCAGTGCAAACTCTTCGAATATTAAAGCCACATGAGTTATTTTAGTAAATGAAAATTACCCCTCACTTATCGCTGTATTTAAACCGGCTTCAGCATCGGCTAGCATAGCAAACTCCTCATCTGCACTTTTGGCCACTAAATGTTTAGAGCTAAAGCCAAAGTAATACGCCGCACCGACTATAAATAGCACCATAGTGTATAAAAAAGCACGGGGGTCAAAGGCGTACACACCGGTCAGAGCAATCAAGGATAAACACAATGCTATGCTTGAAGTGACAATGCCGCCAGGCGTTTTATAAGGTCGAGGTAAGTCGGGTTGTTTTAAGCGCAACATTATATGACTGAACGCCATTAACGCATACGATACTGTTGCACCAACCACCGCCATAGCTAACATTAAATCGCCCTCACCACTTAGTGAAGCTAAAAAACCAAATACAGCAGGTACAATAAGCGCTCGTGCTGGCACTTTACGCGCTGTAGTAATTGATAACGAACGCGGTAAATATCCCGCACGCGATAACGCAAACACCAACCGGCTATAGCCATAAATAATAGAGAAAAATGAAGCCACTAGCCCTGCTAATCCCAGTATATTAACCACGGTTGCTAAATCGCTATTGCCTGTTGCATTTAACGCATCTACCAACGGAACTGCACTTGCGCCCATTGCTGTTGCACCTGCTGCGCCGGGTACTAACACAACCACTAATAATGCGGTAAACAATAAAAATACCATGGCACCAATAATACCTTTAGGTACATCTTTAGCCGGATCTTTTGCTTCTTCAGCCGCCAATGGCACGCCTTCAACCGCTAAAAACAACCACATAGCAAAAGGTAATGCAGCCCATACCCCATACCAACCCAAAGGTAAAAATTCATTCGCACCTGCGGCATCAGTTACTGCAACATCAAATAAATTGGTAGCATCAAAATTTGTAATTAAAACCACTGCCGTTGCAACAATAGCCAGTACCGCTAAACCGCTTATGACCATCATTACTTTTAGCGCTTCACCTACTCCAGCTAAATGAATACCTACAAATACCAAATAAAATAGTGCATAAACCCATGGGCCATTGAACCCCGTTAACGCCTCCACTGCAGAGCCAATAAATATCACAATGGCGGCCGGTGCTAACGCATATTCAATTAATACCGCAAGACCGGTTAAATAACCACCCGTTGGCCCCATTGCTTGACGAGCAAAACTATAACCCCCTCCAGCAGCAGGAATAGCAGCCGACATTTCAGCCAGCGATAACACCAAAGTTAAATACATAATCGCCATTAACACTGCAGCTATCGCGAAGCCGCCCCAGCCAGCTTCTGCAATACCAAAGTTCCACCCAGCAAAGTCACCTGAAATAACATACGATACCCCTAACCCTGCCAGCAATAGCCAACCTGCAGTGCCACCTTTGAGCTGCCTTTTTGCTAAGTATTCTGAATTATTAGTAGACATAACATCCTCTTTATCGATTTTTTATTTTTAGTTACCGTTATTCCGCATTTAAAAAATGACGGCTCGATTGTTGATGCTCAATCACATCATCCTGTGTCCGATCTTTTAAGTTCACTCCTGTTAGTTTTAATGTTTTAGCTTCATTTAATAAGTAGGCTGCCCGTCTTGCCGCATCGATATAGGGCAAACCAGCAGGACGAATATTAGATATACAATTACGCAGCGAATCGTTAAGCCCTGTTTTAGGCTCCCAGGTTAAATAAAGTCCCAAGCTATCTGGTGAGCTAAGCCCAGGACGTTCACCAATGAGCACCATCACAATTTGGGCATTCAATAACTCACCAATATCATCACCAATGGCTACTCGCCCTTGTTCAACTAAGGTGATTGGAGCAAGAGTAAGTGGCTTATTAACGCTCAACTGTGAAAGTAATTCAGCTATAAAAGGAGCTGCATTTTTTTGAACCGCCAACGATGACAAACCATCAGCGACTACAATGGCTAAGTCGTATTTTTCTTGGGTGCTTTGCTGTTGCTCAGCAACAAAATCAAGTAATAATTGACGACTATTCTCATTTAGCTTTCGACCCAAATCTGGTCGTTGTAAATAAGTAACTCTATCAACCGCTTGGCTATGTAAATGCAATACACGCGCATTAGCTGCATTAACAGTCGCTAACTTTGCTTTCATTTCATTGATATCAAGTGGAAAATTGACTGCATCGCGCGCTTGCGCATGCGACAGTTGAAACGCCAGCATTTCAGAGGTTGGTAAACTAATACCCGCTCGACCAAGTCCTATGCGGGCATCAGTAAACTGGCGTAAGTCACGCCATGGGTTGTGTACCACATTGCCATTATTTTTATGATCAGTATTAGCAAGGTCATTTGATTTAAAATCAGCAGTCATGAACGACCTCCCGCCAGTGCATCTAACGGCTTAGCAAATGCAGCGGGAAGACTGTGCGATAAAGTAACATCGCTACTGTTTTTCATAATGTTCATGTTAGTAAGCCACTTTTCAAATTCTGGCGCGGGACGAGAGCCTAGAACTCGGCGCACGTATAACGCATCATGAAATGAGGTAGTTTGGTAATTGAGCATAATGTCATCGGAGCCCGGAATCCCCATCACAAACGAGCACCCAGCTACACCAAGCAGCGTAAGTAAATTATCCATATCATTTTGGTCAGCCTCGGCATGATTGGTGTAACACACGTCACATCCCATCGGAATACCCAGTAATTTGGCACAAAAATGATCCTCAAGCCCCGCGCGGGTAATTTCTTTGCCATCAAATAAATACTCCGGGCCTATAAATCCCACCACCGTATTAACTAATAGCGGATTAAATTTTCGTGCAACGGCATACGCGCGAGTTTCGCAGGTTTGCTGATCAAGCCCGTGATGAGCATTAGCCGAAAGCGAGCTGCCTTGCCCTGTTTCAAAATACATCACATTATTGCCTACCGTGCCACGCTTTAAACTCAGCGCGGCATCTTGTGCCTCAGCTAAAGTATTTAAACTAAAACCAAAACTCGAATTGGTGGCTTCTGTTCCACCAATAGACTGAAACACTAAATCAACTGGCGCCCCCGCTTCTATGCATTCAATCGTATTAGTGACATGGGTAAGCACACAGCTTTGGGTAGGAATTTCATATTTTTGAATCACCTCATCCATCAATGTCATCAATTTAATAGCCTGCGCCACGTTGTCGGTTGCGGGGTTTATACCTATCACCGCATCACCATTACCGTACAGCAACCCATCTAAAATACAGGCGGCAATGCCGTTAATATCATCTGTTGGGTGATTAGGTTGTAAACGCGTGGATAAATGCCCAGGTAAACCAATGGTGTTTCTAAATGCACTGGTTACATGGCATTTTTTAGCAATAAGGATAAGATCCTGATTACGCATTATTTTGCTAACAGCCGCAGCCATTTCCGGAGTGATCCCCTGTCTTACACTTGCAAGTACCGAGGGAGTTGCAAAGTCACTTAACAACCAATTACGAAAATCTCCCACGGTTAAATGAGCAATCGCCATAAATGCACTAGCATCGTGATCGTCCATAATTAAGCGAGTTATTTCATCGTCTTCATAAGCAATCAGTGCCTCATTTAAAAATGCCTTCAACGGAATATCCGCTAAGGTCATTTGGGCAACCGCTCGCTCTTGCGCTGATTGTGCAATAACACCCGCTAACCTGTCACCTGAGCGATGAGGAGTGGCTTTTGCCATTACTTGCGCCAAATTTTTAAAGTTATATACCTGTGTGCCCAGTGTATATCGGTACCTTTGCCCCATGATCTACTCCACATAACAACTAGTTCAAACCTTGGTACAGGTTTTGCTGACTTATAAGCTATAAATCAATTTTGTTTAGTTTCAAGAGAGCTTAATTCGTACCAAGACACTATCAAATTTTGGCAAATCATCATTTTTAGCTTTATTTCATATAGTTAACTATAGTTACAGGTGGTAACTTAATCTTAATAAAAATAAAAAAAGCAAAGAGTAACGCCATTATGACGCAGCAAGATTTAGCTAACGCACCCCAAAAGAGCATGGTGCATACCCAAGATATAGATGAGCAGGCGCATAATCTAACGCAGTGGCAGCAAAAATATGATCAGCTCAGTGATGGGCGATTTTTTGGGTGTATAGAAAGCGTGGATTACCCTCATATTCATGCATTTGAAGAATACACAGAGCGTGCTCTTCACCAACAATGCGCAATAGCGCCACGATCTATTTGGCTTGGGATCCCAAAGCAGTCGCAGCAGAGCAAAATTAATGGCTTAAATGTGGCAAGTAATCAATTTATGTGTCGCACTAGTGAGAGTAACTTTGAGCTTATTACACCTGAGCAGTTTAATATTTATGGTTTAGTAATAGACACGCAATCGTTAGAAAATATGGCTCAGATACAAGGGATGCACTTAAAAAATATAACGTCTTCAGGTACTGAGCGACTGACAACATGCAACGCCATGCTAAAAAGTGCCCGGGGTATAATAAACAGTATGGTTAGCAACAACGCTTTTGGCCTAAATGCCGATTTACAGCAAGACATGCTTAATATGCTGGCATTACATTTACTAAACGAACAGATCCCATGTCAACGCATCGCTCCCAGTTATAAACACCGCAAAGCGGTTGTTGATAAAGTTAAAGATTATATAAAAGCGCATCCACAAAACACGGTAACAATTACTCAATTATGCGAACTCACCTTTGTGAGCAGGCGTACCTTACAATATAGTTTTGAGAGTATTTTAGGGATAAACCCACTGCGGTTTTTACGTTTAACCCGATTAAATAATGTTAGAAGAGAGCTAAAATTAGCAAAGCAAGATAAACCCATTTCTGTGGTTGCTGCCAATTGGGGGTTTTGGCATGCAGGGCAATTTACCAAAGACTACACGCAATTATTTGGTGAGAACCCTTCGCAAACAGTGATAAACCATGCTTCTTATTTGGCAAATTCTAAATCGATAATACATGGATAACGAGGATACGGGTTTCGGGTGGCGAGCTACGAGCTGCGGGAGTCGCTGCGCTGAAAGAATAGATTTAAGGGCTGATATGACTAGATGCTAGACTGTTTGCACAAGCTCGCTACTCGTCACCCGTTGCCTTCTCATTTACTCCTCATTCACTTCTCTTTGTGCAAACATGTTTTAAGTGATTAATTCAAAAAGAGATCATGAGACGCTGCGCGGAAAGAGAAGGCTAAAGGTGCTAGGTTGTGTTCGCTGCTCGTGACTCGAAACCCGAAGCTCTTAGCTCGAAGTCAGCCTTATTTCGGTAAGTCAAAAGCCCTATTTGATCGGTGCTAATTAAGCCGCGATTAAATAGGACTCTTGTCCTGCATGTTTGTTGTTACGTTTAAACGAACCTTTACCTTTTTTAGCTTTAACCACTTGCGGTTTAAATACTTTAGAGGTTACCAGTGCCGCCAATGCGTTGTGCTTTATCACTCCTCGACCGGTGTCTACTGCGGATTTATTAACCGCTTTTGCTTTGCCTTTTTTAGCCATTTGTTTTTTCCTATTAGTAAAATGAGAGGGATACATATCCCACACTGATATTGATGGCGATTGTATGCTTAATTTTCAAGCATGCAACCATTTTTAATGCCTTTTTCAATATTTTTAAGCATAAAAAAAGCGCCGTTTAAAACGGCGCCTTTGCTGGTTTAACTTAACCTAAAAATTAAAAACTAAAGCTTAGTTTTGCATAGTAACTACGGCCATCAAAACCGTATGGTACTGCACGTAACGGGTATTTAAATGCCCCATTTGAGATAGCATTTAGTACTTCATCATCACCTAGCTCATCCGGTGTTTCATCAAATACGTTGTCTGCTCCAACCGATAACGAAAACATCTCATTAATTTCATAGCTTACGTTTAAATCTACGAGTACTGCAGTCTCTACGGTACTCGTCGCTTTAAACGAGCCATCTGTTGCAAGCTCAATATGGTCATTACCAAAGTACTTCACATCAGTTTCGCCAAAGTAATTAAAGCGGATCATTGCGCTGTAGGCATCACGCTCATAATCAAAGGTAAGCGTTGCACGTTCACCCGGTTGTCCGTCGGTTAAAAAGCTACTTTGAATGTCATCAAGTGCTACACTTTTTGGAATGCCGGGAGCTGCATTCACACTATCAATTTTAGTTTCGTTTAAGTTACCCGCAAACGTAGCAGAAAAATTACCGTCATATAAATCAGTGCGGTATGACGCAATAATGTCCACGCCTTGAGTGGTTGAATTCACTGAGTTTGAAAAGTAATTCGCTTGCACTGCACCCGTTGCTTGCAGAGCAGCAACCGCCTCAGGACTAAACGCCACATCATCAGCCGATAACAAGCTGCCTAATGTAATACGGTCTTCAATTTCTACACGGTAAAAATCCACCGTTAACGATAAATCACTGGTCACATCGTAAACAAAACCGGCACTGTAGTTAGTTGATGTTTCAAGCTTTAATGTATCAACGCCTAAAGCAGCAGGAAATGCAGAGCCCGTTGTCGCTGTAAACGACTGACTTAACGTGCCGTCAGACCCTAAGTTAGTGGTAAACGCAGTGTAACCACTTTGCTGTAATGATGGCGCTCTAAAGCCCGTTGATAACGCACCACGTATTGCAAAATCATCATTAAATTCATAACGTGTTGCTACTTTACCTATGATATCGTCACCCGCATTCGAAAAATCTTCATAGCGAAGTGCACCGCTCACATTCCATGCATCGCTTAACATGGTTTCTGCATCTACATATACTGCGTAGCTATCACGATCGCTTTTATTTGAAGCTTCAGGACGAAGGCCGTTATAAGCTTGAAAACCACATTGTGCAAATTGACTCGGATCGTTCACCGATGGGTATGATGTATCCGTGTTGGCTGTGCCACACGCGTATGATGCTTCTTCACCTGGTACAATTTCATAGTTTTCTTTACGGTATTCAGCGCCAATTGAAACATAAACAGGCTCACTGCGACCAATATCAATAATTCCGTTTATATCTGCATTAAACGTTGTTTGATCAAATCTAAATCCACCCGAATAACCCTCTGTTGGGCCAGCATTCGCGGCTATATCGGCATCGCTTGCACCCGGATTATTAAATAAATACTCCGCCGCGTATGACGCATTTAAAGTATTTCGTGAGGTAAAATCGTATTGGTTTTCACCGTAAACAGCAGAAACATCGTAGGTCCAATCAGGGTTAATTTCACCTTTAAAGCCAACAGCTACCGAAATATCTTGTGCTTCATTGTCGATTTGCGGTAAAAAGCCGTCGCTGTATACTTGCGTTACGTTTTTAGACGCTTCATTAAAATTACGGTAAAAGCCGTTGCCTAGTGCCGTACGCTCAGAGTAACCACCAAATGAGTAAAGCTCTCCTTCACCCATTGGCAACGCCATATTGTAAAATACCGAAGTAAATTCACTCTCTGCATTACCTTGTCCCCAACGAACTTCGTCCGATAAAGTACCTGGTGCAACATTAAGTGACCCACCCGTATCTCGCTCTGCGCGGTTAGTTTTATCTGCATCTCGATACTCAAGCGATAAATTTATAAAACCGCCTTCATTACCTAATTCAAAGCCACGGTTTAAACCGGCTGAAATTGTTTCTCCATCTCCTTCTGCCGTTTCGCCATATTGTACGTACCCGGTGGTTAAATCTGTTGAGTTATTAAGTGATAAGTTGATAACCCCTGCAATTGCATCAGAGCCATACTGAGCCGCCGCACCATCACGTAACACTTCAACTCCTTTTAAAGCAATAAGCGGAATCGCATTCATATCAGTACCGGCAGAGCCACCGCCCACAGTACTTGTTAAACCAAAAATAGATTGATTATGACGGCGTTTACCGTTGACTAAAACCAGCGTTTGGTCTGGTTGTAAGCCGCGTAATGTAGCAGGGCGAAATAAATCAGAACCATCAGAAACCTGTGTTCGTGAGAAGTTAAATGACGGCGCCGTTGCCTGTAAGCTCTGCCCAAGCTCGGTAAAGCCGCCTTTGTTTAAATCATCTGCGTCAATTAAATCAATAGGTGATGACGACTCAGTGGCAGTTCGGTTTGAAACTCGCGATCCTAAAACAGATATTTGTTCGATATTTTTTTCAGCTTTAGCTGACGCTTCTTGTGCATTAACCATACTTGGCGCACTGAAGGCAAAAGCAACCGCTACAGCCAAGGTGTTTAAACGATATGTTGACATAATGATGACCCTGTTTTGTGTATTCTTATAATGTGTGTGGGGTATATTCATGTATCCCCTTGCCAACATCCTAGCAACATACACAAACAAAAAGAAACAAAAAACTTGATAAAATTAGCATAAAAATGCAAATAACTTTAAAAACAGGAAAATAACACCTTTAAGAGCTCAAAATACAATCAAAGTAGCAATTTAATATCATACCACCGCAGGTTAATACAATGTTAAATATAAAGTTATATTTATAAGAACTAAAAACAACGTGGTTGTACGTTTTTTAAACCAAGCTGGTGATAAAACGTACTTATAATGATCTTTTATGCGGTTTTTATTAGACTAAAGTAGATAATAAAGAGAAGAAGAGGAACTCAGAGGAAATTATAAATAGGTGGTTTTGTAATACTGCCCGTTTTTAAATGTTATTTTATACAGAGTCTATTTAAGAGGTATAACTCTGCCAATCAAATTCACTAATAACATGGCAAAGTAATGGGTCTACGCCTTTTGAGTCACAGTATGCACGTAATTGCATGGGAGTTTGTTCATCAAAAATAATTTGCCAAACAATATACAACATATGATTAAACAGAGTTAACTCATTATCATCAGTACCAGCTAAATCATGGCAACTCATCAGTAAGTTACATATTTTCGTGTCGTATCCCCATAACTTTAAAACGTAGGCCGAAATAAAATTGGCACTCACGTATCCATTGTTGATGGTTTGCGCATGTTCATCTGGCGGTTCACTTTCGCCTTGAGACAGTAAAATAATTTTGCCAACAAAACTCAATAACGCCACTGAAAATAATAGTTCTTGATCATGTAAGTTAAAACCTGCTTGCTTTGCAAAACGCTTAACACAACTAGCGTAATTCGCCGCTATATTTAATTGCTTTTCATGCACATCAACAGGAATAGACGATTCAAAATTTTTGGCAACCAATAAAGAAGTGGTGATAGCCATTAATATAGTGGTTCCGAGCCTCGACACAGCCTCATCTATTGACGATGTTGGCCTTATAAAGCCAAGATAAGCAGAGTTTGCAAGTTGCAACAATTTAGCGGTTATTATTGGCTCTTGAGAGACAACATGGCTAATATCATGTAAATCAAATTCATCGCTTTGTACTAAGTCTCTGAGTTCTTTTAAAATAAGAGGGTAAACAGGGAAGCTGATCATTGCCCCTAACTGCCTGCGCACATTAAAAGCAAAAGGTAACGACTTTAACGCTGCTACATTGTCAAAAAGCGCGGTTATATCTGCTTCATTAAACGGCTTAGCAAGGTAAGCATGCACAACATTAGGTTGTCGCATCATGGTGCTCAATGTCATATCACCAGTAAGTAATGCTCTGACTGGGTAGGGGTTTTGTGAAGAGCATTGCTCTAAAACATCCAATCCATTCATTTGCGGCATTAAATAATCACTTAATACTAAATCTAAGTCTTGCTTAGTGTTTAGCAGCTGCCAAAATTCATCAATATCAGAGGTTGTCATTATATCAACCTCTGGATAGGCTCGATGAATAGTCCTTTGTAATACTTTTAATAAAAAAGCATCATCGTCTAGTATGACGACCGTAATCGAACTCATTGCGCACCTTGAGAATTAAAATGGTTTAAATAATTACAAAAATCATCCTGCTCTAAAGGCTCACTGTAGTAATAGCCTTGTATGTAGTCACACCCTAACTTTTTAATTAATTCACATTGATAGGCTGTTTCTACCCCCTCAGCAACAACTTTTAAATTTAGATCATGCGACATACGCGTAATATTACGAATCATACTTTGCATCGCTAAAGACGATTCAATATCAGTAATAAGGGTTCTATCTAGTTTAACGCCATCTACAGGGAGCTTAGAAAGATAGCCAAGTGATGAGTAACCTACACCAAAGTCATCAATTAATAGCTTAAACCCCAACGATCTTAGCCTTATTAATTGCTGTTCGCAGTTAGTAAAATCTTCGATTAGATAAGTTTCTGTTAACTCAAAAACTAACTGTGACGGCTCTAAACTATTGCTGCTTAAACACTCGAGCATGTAGTCAATCCAATCCGGATCATCTTTTAATTGCCTAGCAGACAAGTTAATTGCTAATACACCCACCCCTGTTTTGTTGTCTGCCCAGTATTTTAGTGTTTTACAGCTTTGAGAAATAACCCAGCGCCCTATTGAGATAATTTGACCATCGCATTCAGCAATCGGGATAAAATGAGCTGGCGCTACCCAGCCATGTTTACTCGGCTCATACCAGCGAATTAACACCTCAGCAATAAATATTTGGCCTGTTTTAGTATCAACCTTTGGTTGAAAGCGTAATGAAAGCTCATCTTTATTTACCGCTGTTAATAATAAACGGCTTAAGTCAAAGTTCTTTTTATAATCTGCGACCAGCTGAGGGTCAAAGCGAGAACAAATACGCTGCTGCTCACCTACTTGGTAATTCATCGTCAACTGCATTTGATTAACGAGCTCTTTTCCCTCTAAACTATCCTCAGGAAACAAACCATACACACCATAAAGCTGCACATGGGCATCGGTATATTTACTAGGAAGTGCTTTTTTCAGATCATTCATCGCCTTATTTAATACGGTTAAAATTTCACTATCAGATTTAATTTCAGGAACAAATAATACAAATCTATCGGCGCTCTTATGAAGAACTTTGACCGCTTTTTCTGATACGCCTTTTAGCACCTCCAAAACCAATTTTATAAGGTGGCTGCCATCTTCGCCCCCTAGCAAATCATTAATTAATTGAAACTGCGAGATACCTATATAAACCAAGGCATAACATTCTTTGTTCGCTTCACACAGCGTTAAATGATGATAAAAGTCAGACTCATTGGTTACTACCGACTGTGTTCTGGTAAGTTGAAAAATACTACTCAAGCTGTTTGAGTTAATTGATAGCTTCAAAAGTTGGAAAGAATCATCATTTAAACAACGCTCTATCATAATTTCTTCGCTTTTCGCTAGATCAGAGGCGCGTGCATAGTTAATAAAAAGTGTACTGCTTTGCTTGTCAATAAAAGCCTGGCTTACCGCTTTATTTTGAGCTGTATCTAAATGGGCGAGGTGTTTGTTTTCGTATAAATGAATATCAGGAATGATTTCAGCGGCAGGCGCGTTAAAACGATTAATAATGCCGTTATTGTCTATTTCTATTAGGCCAGACATGCTGCCCATTAATAACTGATCTCTTACTCTTTTAGCTCGGCGCTGTTCATATTTTACTTGCGCCTCACTAATGTTTTCAAGTAATTCACTATCGACCCATGGTTTTTCTAAAAAACGAAATACCAATCCCTGATTCAATAACTCAACTACAGACTTAAAATCAGCATATCCACTTAGCACTAAGTTTACGCAATCGGGCCAGCGACTTTTAACCTGCCGCAATAAATCAGCGCCGTTCATTTCTGGCATTCTAAAGTCAGTAATGATTATCTCAACTTGATTAGCCGCTAATATTTCAAGCGCCTCAAAACCCGTGGATGCTGTTATTACATCATAACCAGAACGAACAAGTACTCGTTTTAAAGACTTCAATACATTGAGTTCATCGTCTACTAATAAAATTCGCAAAGCCACTATTTACACCCCAAGAAGAGTTCTATTTTTACCAAATAAAATATTTACACTGTCTATCAATGTATCGTTACTAAATGGCTTACAAATATACCCATCAGCACCGGCATTAACTGCATCGATTAGTTGAGTTTCAGGCATTCCTGAAATTACTAACACCTTAATATCTTTAAACTCTTCGCAAGAGCGGATAAAACGAATGACCTCAATGCCGCTTAGTCCCGGCATAGATAAATCAACAGTTATCAGCTCTGGTTTTCTCTGGTGCATTAACGTACCAGCCTCAAACCCGCCTGCGGCTTCTACTACATCAAAACCGCTTCGTTTTAAAACACGCCTAATTGCAGAACGAACATTAGCCTCATCATCAATAATTAAGACCTGTGGCTTTTGCGACAAACTTTGTGGAACTGGCATTTTATGTCTGACTAAAAAATCAATAAAGTCAATTACCTGCACCCTATAATTGCCTCGACCAGTCAGCTTATGCCCTTTTAAGTCTCCCGCGTTAATCCAACGGCTTACCGTTCGTTGGTGAACATCGCAGTAACGAGCAATCTCACTTGGCTTTAATGTTTTTAGCATGCTAATAAAATTCAACTTGATTTTAAATTTATATTAACATAAATTTAAAAATAAGGCGACAAATGAGACATTTAAGACATAGATGACATTTATTAGCAGCTAATTCAATAACACACCCTATTCAAGAATAGTCTAGAATAAATCCTAAGCTATTATTAATAGTTAAAAACACCCACAATTGTGGCTATCGTTATCACCAAGGGGCATCTATGTTCGCCATTGATACTTTTCACACTCACGGCAGCGATATAGATCAATTTATCCAACCTGTAAATCAGTTTACGAACAACAGCCCTGATTTGCTGCTTGGTTTTGCAACAACAGATACCATTAAGCACCTTTGCAACAACCAGCCAAGCTTGATAGAAAACACTCAAAACGGTTTATTTATCTCATCATGCCTTGGTTCATCAACCGAGCAAACCCTCTCATTAAATGAGCACAGCATTAGTTTATTCTCGATTAAAGACCCAAATGGTCATTATGGTGTTGCAAGTTGTAATGCAACCGATAATCTAAGAGAAAATGCTGCTCAAACCGTACTCGAAGCCATTGCTAATGCAGGCCAAACTGGACTCGCCCCAAAAATGGTCTGGTGTTTTCAAGTTCCAGGTAATGAGGAGTTGGTATTACAAGGAATTCAAGATGCTATCGGGCAGCGTATACCTGTTTTTGGAGGAAGTTGTGCCGACAACGACATTTCAGCAAAGTGGTGCTTTAGCGATACTAAAAGTGTATACCAACAAGGCTTTATTATTGCAGTGTTATACCCCTCGGTAGAAACATTCGGCTTTTATAGTTCAGGCTATGATAAAACCGACCAGCTGGGTACAGTTACAAACGTTGATGGTCGCATATTAAATACTATCAATAACCAGCCCGCCTTTGATGTTTATAATCAGTGGCGAAAAAACATAGGGTTTGAACAGTTAAAAGCGGGAAATATACTTGCCCAATCAACGATGACCCCACTGGCAAGAGCCCTTTCCTCTGTTGATGATATTCCTAGGCTGCTGCTAAGCCACCCAGCGGTAGCTGAAAATGGCACGCTAGAATTATTTTCAAATTTAAGCGTTGGCGATACTGTTTATCTTGCTTCGGGAAGCCCTGAACAATTAATAAAACGAGGCGATATGGTCGTTTCTTCACTGACCAAACTGGCAGACTTACATGCAATAAAAAATATAAAGGGCGCTATTATTATTTTTTGTGGCGGCTGCATGTTATCTATTCAAAGTGCAATGCAAGAAGTAAAACACTCTATTGCAGCACAATTACCCAACACACCGTTTATTATGGGCTTTACCTTTGGAGAACTTGGCACATTTAGCGACTCAACTAGTAAGCACGGTAACTTAATGATCTCATGCGAAATATTTGGTGATTCTGTATGACTACCAACGAAATACTATTAGAAAAACTGCATTTATTACAGGTTCATAATTTAGCACTTGAAGAAAACCGTGCCTTTAACAGCCTGATTTTAGACGGCCTAGATGCAATCTTAAAAAACGACAGCACAGAAACCTTACTCACTGAGTTTTTTAATATTTTGCAACAAGCGATCTCTTTTTCTGCGGCTATTTTAATTAAAATAAATCCCAGTGATGAATTATCTACATTAGTTACAGCATCGCACCCTCATAGCGATACAATAATTACCCAGCTTACAGCTCTCGATAAACCGAATAGAAACATTAAAAATGTGTTTAACTTACACCAACTTCCTAATTGGCAAGTAACCGATCCTTTTTGGAATTCGCAGCATGCAATGCTCACCACTCCAGTAAGTACCAGCACAGAGAGCTATCAGCTCTATATTTTTTCTGAAACAATTGGCGCGTTTAATCAGCACGATATTACTTTAATGCAACGCTTTGTCAGTTTTGCAGGGAATACGATTTCACAATTTGAAAAACGAAACTTACTTGTGAAACAAAAAGAAATGGAGGAAAAACAAAGCAACATTGAACAAGTGCTAATCAACTCTGAAAAAATGGCTTCGTTAGGGCAAATGGCGGCAGGCGTTGCACACGAAATAAATAACCCTTTAAGCTACATTGTCAGTAATATCCAAAATTTGGCTTACAACCTTGAGCAATTTAGTCATTTAATTAACACACTCAAAGCAGAAAAAGCCATAACGCAGCAAACATTAGTAGATACACTACAGCATTACCAATTTGATGAATTACAAACAGACTCAAGCGATATCATTGCTGAAATGACTGAAGGGGCTGATCGAGTTAAAGAGATTGTTCAAGGGTTAAGGCAATTTGCTCATCCGGATCAAACCCAAATTGGCGATATTGATATAACCGAGCTCATTGATAACACATTACGTGTTGCCTGGAACGAAATTAAATATAACGCCAACGTTGAAAAAAACTACAACACAGAACCCGTTATCATCACAGGGCGTTCAACCCAGCTCTCTCAGGTATTTTTAAATTTATTTTTTAACGCCGCTCAAGCCATTTGCGACAAGGTTGGAGTGATCAGTATTACCACTAAAGCCGATAAAAAAAATGCCTATATAACTATTGCCGATAATGGCAGTGGAATTGATGAGAACAAATTAAATAAAATTTTTGACCCTTTCTATACTACAAAACCAATAGGCCAAGGCACAGGGTTAGGGCTGGCTATAAGCAAAGCAATTATAGAGCAGCATAGTGGTCAAATTCGAGTTGAAAGCCAGTTAAACCAAGGTACTGTTTTTTATATTACCTTACCTAAAAAACCCAAATTAACTGACGATGTACTCACTATTTTAAATGCTAACAAACCGATTGAATAAGCTCTATTTACAGCACTGATTTTGTGTAAGTAAGCTGTAATAATCATCGTTAACTTTAAGAGTAATATAGTTAAAATATTTGCAAACCAAGGTACTGCGCTATGGTATTTAATCCTATCCGCTGTGATTTACGTACTGCTAAAGTACAGTATCTTGATACGGCTTAAATAAATCAGTTGTTTACAAGCAAAGCTTAGACTAACTTTAGCCATTTAATACACTTTCTTATTGGTAAAAAAATGACGGACATTGACCCATTAGAGCAATTAAATCAACAACCACCGAGTATTTTATGCTTAGATGATGAAGCCAATGTGCTTAAATCTTTAGTTCGTTTATTACGCCAATATAAATTTGATGTGAGTGTTTCAACCAGTGGCCAAGATGCACTTGAAAAAATGCATGCAAAGGAATTTGACGTCGTTATTAGTGATATGCGTATGCCACATATGAGTGGGGCGGAGTTTTTAGCTAAAGCGAGAAAAATCGCTCCCGATAGCCAGCGTATTTTATTAACTGGTTTTTCCGATCTAGAGTCAACAATAAGTGCGGTTAACGAAGGAGGCATTCATGCCTATGTGCAAAAACCTTGGCAAAATGATCACTTAATTAGCGTTATCCAATCGGGTGTAGAAAAGTTTAGACTAAAAAAACAAAATGAAATTTTACAACTTCAAGTAAATCAACAAAATCAACAGCTAAAAGAACTTAATACTAATTTAGAACAACTCGTCGACAAGCGAACAAAACAAATTAGAAGCGTGCTGAAAAAACTTGAAGTCGCTAATGAAAGTGAAAAACGAGAGCATCAATCTACTGTTGAACTACTTTATAATTTTATTAATGCAAATCCGTATCTCGATGGTAAAAGAGCCGAGAACATTGCCGGCACATGCACGCAAATAGCGCGTTACCTTAATGTATCGCAAAGAAGTATCACGCTTGCGCCTATTGCAGGGTATTTAGCTCAAATTGGTTTACTTGCGATGGACCCTGAGCTTTACAACAAACCTATTAACGAACTCAATGAAGTACAGCGCAAAACGTTTTACACCCACCCGAGTATTTCACAATTAATGCTCATGCCTGCAACGCATTTAAGCGATGTTTCTGATGCAATTTATCATCAATTCGAACGCTACAACGGCCAAGGAATACCCAAAGGGCTTGCTAAAAACGATATTCCTATTGGGGCTATGGTGCTCAGCGTTGCTCGCGATTACTGGGAGCATTATGAGCAAAGCGATCCATTATTAACTACAAAAATGCGTCATGAGGTGGCACTTAATAATATTAAGCTTGGTAGTGGCAGCTTATATCATCCAAAAATAGTAAAATCGCTTGAGGCAAGTCATGTACAGCTTATGGCCTCAGACACGTCTATTGGCTCGATTAAAGTAATTTGCGCTCAAGAACTTGAAGAGAGTATGACACTGGCAAACTCACTGCACAGCCATACAGGTATTATGCTTTTACCTAAAGGGCACGTTTTCAATTCAAAATCGATTGTGAAACTACAGCAACTCGAAGCCAAAAAGCCGACTCCGTTTAGAATTATGGTTAAAACGGCTAAATGATTGATCTAAAATGCTCTTTTATTCGTTATACTAAGCCATAATAGTTACTTTCAAATATATTGCTTGAAGGAGCACACAGTGTCGCGATTTTCTGCCGTTACCGATAATCCCCACGACGGGCGTTTTAACCAAAAAACAGGTATTTTATTAACCAACTTAGGTAGCCCCGATGCCCCCACAGCAAGCGCGTTACGTGTTTACTTACGTGAGTTTTTGTCAGACCCGCGTATTGTAGAAATACCACGTATAGTGTGGATGATCATTCTTCACGGCATCATTTTGCGTATTCGCCCAAAACGCTCAGCTAAATTATATAAAAGTATATGGACCGAAAATGGCTCGCCGCTTACTCACATTACACGCCAGCAAAGCCTTAAATTAAATGCCTTATTAAAACACCATGGCTATACCAACACCGAAGTGGTTATGGCGATGCGCTATGGTAATCCATCAATCGAAGCGGGCCTTGAAGAGCTTAGAGACAAAGGTTTAACCCGTATTATTGTGCTGCCGCTTTACCCGCAGTATTCAAGCCCAACCACAGGCTCCACATTTGATGCGGTTGCCAATGTATTAAAAAAATGGCGCTGGGTGCCAGAGCTGCACTTTGTAAATGGGTATCACAAAAACCCAACCTACCTAGAGTCACTCGCTAACAGCATTAGCGAAGATTTAGAAAAACACGGAATGCCACAAAAAATGGTGTTTTCATACCACGGTATGCCTAAACAGTTTTTAGATAATGGCGACCCATATCACTGCCTCTGCCAACAAACCACGCGTTTAGTGGTTGAAAAACTAGGGCTAGACAAAGATAAAGTGATCACTACTTTTCAAAGTCGCTTTGGTAAAGCTGAATGGTTAAAACCATACACAGATGCAACTCTTGAGAGCTTACCTAGCGAAGGCATTAAAGATATCGCAATTATTAGCCCTGCATTTAGCGCCGACTGCCTTGAAACACTTGAAGAATTAGAAGGTGAAAACCGCGAAATTTTTGAAGAAGCTGGCGGCGAAAAATACCGATACATTGCAGCCCTAAATGACCGTGACGATCACATCGACGCCATGTTTGATGTGTTAAAGCCAATGCTATAAAAAAGAGAGCAGCGGTTAGGTTTTAGCTCTCAGCGTTCAGCTGGAGATTAGCCAAGTGCGGTGAAAGCTTGTAGGCGCGAGTATATCTCGCGCTTTCTCTTGTATCACTTTCTGATAGCTGACAACTTATAATTCAAAGCTGCGCTTAGCGCTTACGTGTCACTAATAATGTGATTGCTCCGGCAATTATTCCCCAACAGGCAGAGCCCACCGACCATAAAGTTAAATCTGAGGCCGTGACTAAAAAAGTAATAATGGCCGCTTCAGTATATTCAGCACTATGCAAAGACTGCTGCAAACTATTGGCAATAGTGCCAAACAAAGCAATACCCGCCAGCGCCAATACTAAGGCCTGTGGCAGGCTTGCCACAATTGCCACTAACATAGCCGCACATAACGCCATAATTATGTAAAACACGCCACCAGCAATACTTGCCCAATAACGCTTATCAGGGTCTTTATCGGCCTCTTCGCTCATACAAATAGCCGCTGTTATGGCTGCTAGATTAATAGAGTAGGTACCAAAAGGAGCCGTCACACAATTTATTAACCCGGTCACAGTTAATGACGATGATATAGGCGCCTTATAATTATGTGCTTTCAAAATAGCGAAACCGGGTAAGTTTTGTGAGGTCATAGTTACTATATATAAAGGAATACTTATACTTACAAATGCCTGCAAACTAAAGCTTGGCGCAATATAAGTAAAACTACTGGCTTGCCAATGCACGGTACTGGTATCGATATTGCCCATATACCACGCTAAAAATATACCCGCTAGCAACACACTTAGCATCGCAAAACGGGCAAAAAAGCGCTTACCAATAAAGTACACCACCACCATTAAACCAATAACTAATGGCATATCGTTCATAAAGTTAAACACATCAATGCCAAATGTGACTAATACCCCCGCTAACATGGCACAAGCCAGTTCACTGGGAATGCGATTCATGATTTTTTCAAACCACCCCGTTATTCCCGACACCAGCACCAATAAGGCTGAGAGCATAAATGCACCTATCGCTTCATGTAGGCTATAGCCTTGAGCACTTGAAATTAGTAATGCAGCTCCAGTGGTAGACCATGCAATTAAAATAGGCACTTTATAATAAAACGACAACACAATAGAGGTACTGCCCATTACCAAGCCCAGCATTAATATCCAGCTTGCCACTAATTCAGGTGTGCCACCTAAAGTGATCACCACTTGGTAAATCAATGCTATTGAACTTGAAAAACCAATAATAACGGCAACAAGTCCCGCCATAGTGCGACTAAGTAACTGATCAGTCCCTGCCATAATTCCCTCATTAAGAAACCCTAATGCTACAACATACTTTGCCTATTTATACTTTGCAATTTTGAATAATGAATAATGAAAAATGATCACGTTGCTAAAAAAATTTATTGGTCAGTTTTGTCTTTCAAAATCATTGCAATTTAAAAAACACATACGTACCTAAAAACATGCCACAGGGTGCGTCATTACTACAAAAAACCACACTTATTAAATCAAAAATAAATACCTAAAAAAGGTAAAGCAAATACTTACAATAAGTTACAAAAACACCCGTTAACACTTTATGGTTACAATTTAAATTTGATCTCATCCTATTTTTAATATAAAACTTAACAATTAGTTCACCAATAACCCTAAAAGAGAAACAGATGAAACGTTACATTGTTTTAATTATCGCTATTCCTTTGTCTGTATTTGCCATATATACGCTGCTTAATAATCAGAATAAAACCGATGAGGTAGAAGCCCCCATAGCTATTGATATCGTTCCTGTTGATTCTGAATTTGCAAAACAAACACGTAAGCCATTACCAATCGATATGAGTAAAGATCCTATAAAAGGCGCCCCTTCAAAAGCAAAGTTAGCCGTTATTGAAAACTCATTTGACGCAATCAATAAACCTTCAACCAAGGCAAAAGAAATACTTAAAGCGGCAAAAGTACTGCCTACCGATTTACAAAATGAAGCCTATATAGAATTTGATCTAGCAGCGCTTAAAACCCTTGAAGCAGGGGATAATTTTGACCTAGCTATACCGCAAACCGCAGAAACCTACAGCGCTGAAATAACGAATGTTACCAATGCCAGTAACGGTGATAAAAGCATTGTTGGCCAAGTGATTGGCGCTAATGGAGCGTTGCATACCACTATATTAACCGTTGGTAATGACGCGGTTTATGGTCAATTTACTGCCCCAAGTGGCAATTATGTTTTTGAAAGCAAAGGCCAATACGGCTGGATTGCAGCAAAACGCGACTTATATAAAAACCATATAGAACACCAAGTAGGTGAACCCGCACCAAAAAATACTGACGGTGGAGATCCGTTTGCGCCCAGTGATGAAGAATCACCCTCAATTTAATTTTTAACCTCAACCAAGATGACTCAGCAGTAAAACTGCAATTACAAAAGAAAGGAAATACGACTATGAAAAAAATAATATCAACAGCCGCTATTGCAACGGCATTATGTGCCGCTAGCACAGTGTCAGCAGAAACAATTGATATTGGTATTTTATATACCGACCAATCAGCTGCCGCTACCAGCAATATTAATACTAAAATTAATCAGCTTATTGCTTTTAGTAATCAAGTATATAGTCAAAATGGCGTTGATATAACACTGCGTTTAGTCGGTTCTCAAAACTTAGGCAACCATGCAATAACCCCTTCAGAAGATTGGCTTAACGCTGTGACAAATAGCAGCTACGTAGATGGTTTACGTAATGATTGGAAAGCCGACATGGTAGCCGTTTTAGGCACAGGCCAAAGTGCAGGCAGCGGTTTAATCTCTTGTGGACTAGCATGGGTTGGTCAAGGTACGAATGGCAATTTATACAGCTCAATGAGTAACCGTATGTATTCAATAACAGCCGTTGATTGTGGAGCTACAACGTTCGTGCACGAACTAGGTCATAACCAAGGTTTGGCGCATTCTCGTAAGCAAGGCGATACGGCCGGTGGCGTATATGTTGATGGTATGGGCCACGGTGTACAAAATGAATTTGCCAGTATTATGGCTTACCCGCATGTGTTTGGTAGTGCAACTCAGTACGATTATTTCTCTAACCCAAATTGGAGCGTAAATGGCATTCCATTTGGTGTGACCAACCAAGCATATGCTATTCGTACTGTAACCGACACAAAAACCAGTATTGCTAACTTTAAATAAACCCAATTCTAAGAATTAGCATTAAAAAAATGGGTAAAGTATTACCCATTTACACCAATTAAGTTTCCCTTGCGGAGCGCCTCGGCGCTCTTTTTAATGATTAACTGCTTTTATTGCGGGCATTAAAGTTTTGCCATCGCTATCTACTTGACTCATTAGCGTTAACCCCATTACCTTGGCAAGTACAGGGTAAATATCTAAATTATTCACCAGCTCAATACTTACCCCTTTTTTAAACGCAGGACCTGCTGCTACAAAGGTGGCTGCCATATCATCACTATAAGCATAGCCATGTGTACCTAAATAAGGCGCTTTAGTACCATTACTAAATACCGCAGGCGCATTGGTTTGCACCACAATATCACCCACTCGGCTCCCACTATTATAATGGTAGCCTTCAAGCTGTTCGCTACTTAAAACACTATAACGCCCCTTAGCCGCCTTTTGTAAGCGTGCTTTATACGCGCCAACATCCGCATTTTTAGCATCGCTTTTAGTATAAATAAGTAAACGAGGACCGGTATTCACAATAATAAAATTATCATCTTTAGGTAAACTGCTAACAATAATGCTTTGCTCAGGATCAACCTGTGCCATGCCATGATCAGAAACAATTACTAAATTAATATCCTGAGATAATTTGCTCAAGCGAGTACGTAATTGCCCCACTAAAGCATCTAACTTATGAACAGCGTCACGTGTTTGTACTGCATCTGGGCCAAACTCATGCCCCATACTATCAACCAGCGAAAAGTAACTGGCTACAAAACGTGGGCGCTGCGCTTGAGGCAAACTTAACCATTGTACAATTTGGTCAATTCTGTCTTGGTAGTTACCTTGTTTAGAATAATGAAAATAGTAGTCTGGCGTCATACCATTAAAGCGCGCATCCGACTCAGGCCAAAAATACACCGCCGATTTAAGCCCATGCATTTTTACTAAATTCCATAATGGAGTACCACGTACCCAGGTACTGTCTTTTTGGCCTTTACCCATGCTGTAGCATTGATTATTGCGCGCTTTGTCACAAAATTTATTGTCAACAATACCGTGGTTAACGGGTAGTAAACCAGTAATCACCGAAATATGATTTGGAAACGTTTTAGTAGGGTAAACTGGCTGCATTTTTTGTGCTCTAACCCCTTGCTCAGCCATTGCTTTTAAATTGGGTGCACCGTGCTTTTCAATATAATCCCAACGCAAGCCATCAATTGAAATCATCACTACAGTTTGCTCTTTGGCTGCAAACGCATTACTCATCCCTAATAAAAGGCAAAAACAGACTGCCTTTGTGATCCACAACTTCATTTTAAACACCTATAGATGTATGTTAATTTTATAAAAAATAATACTAAAGCAAGTTGTTACTTTATGATACATGCTGATAGATTAAAGATGGCTCACTAAAAATATAACTGTGCACTTAATAAGAGCCCAACGTGCAAAATAAAAGGATTGCCATGATCGACTTCAGCAGCAAAATCACCCCAGCGCGTATGCAGCGCACGACGGCCAATTTACAAATGGCGCTTGAGAGCGATCGTGGCCGAATTATTAATAGTGCAGCCATTCGTCGGCTGCAACAAAAAACCCAAGTATTTCCGCTGGAGCGTAACGCGGCAGTGCGTTCGCGCCTAACTCACTCATTAGAAGTACAACAAGTTGGTCGATTTATTGTGCAGCGTGTTTTTGCCAACTTAAATTACCAACAGCAAAAAGAATATGGTTTATCAGGCTTAGAACGCCCGCTAGAAACCCTTGTAGAGATGGCCTGCCTAATGCACGATATTGGTAACCCGCCATTTGGTCACTTTGGCGAGGCCGCCATTAATAATTGGTTTAATGCTAACTTGGCCAGTATTACGCCTGAGCGTTGCCAAACAGCCAATAGCAGTATAGGCGTTATTTTTAAACATTTAGCGCAAGATATTTGCAGTTTTGAAGGCAACGCCCAAGGCATACGTATTATTCACTCATTGCTCAGCCTAAATTTAACCTACAGCCAAAGTGCGGCAATTTTAAAGTACACCCGCCCTGCCAGTTTAGCGAAGCAAGATATCCCACAAAATAAAAACTACATTATGAAAAAAGTGGGCTACTACTACAGTGAAAAAAGCTTTGTAGAGGCACTGCAAACTGAGCTCAAAATGGAGCCGAATTGCCGCCACCCAGCCAGTTACATAATGGAAGCCGCTGACGATATTTCTTATTGCTTGGCTGACATAGAAGATGCGGTAGAAAAAGACATAATCACCACACAGTTATTATGCGAGCAACTAAAAAAACAGTATCAAAAAGCGTTAATTAACTTAGCCTTAAACGACACCCAACATCAAAGCTTTGTTGATGATGCAATTAATTACGCTATTGAACGCGCGCAAGCACAGCCCTTTAATTTTAATAGTGAATTTTTTATTTATTTGCGTGTATCGTTACTGCACCCATTAGTAAATCATGCTGCTAAACGCTTTATTGAAAACATAGAGCCAATTTATCATGGTGACTTTAACCATGCATTATTAGAAGACCGCAGCTACCTGCATGCAGTAACCCAAGCCCTTAAGCAAGTGGCACTTGAGCATGTATTTTCTCATAAAGAGGTCGAAAAGCTCGAACTACAAGGCTACCGTATTATTAACGGCCTACTAGAATGCTATAAACCGTTACTGCAATTAACTAGCGACGACTTTAAACGCGCACTACATGGCGACAACCGTTTATTAATAGAATCGAGATTAGTTAAAAAACTCTCTAAAAAACATTTAAGTAGCTATCAGCACGCTATAAATGCCATGCAAGAAGAGCCCGACCACTTTGCAGCTTATGAGTTTTATTACAGATGTAGACTCATTCAAGACTACATAAGCGGCATGACTGACCAATTTGCTTACGACGAGTACCGCAGCTTAATGGTGATTGACTAATTTAGGCTTAGCGCGCGAAATTGCTAAACCCTAGATAATTTTTTACTTTACGCTTAAAATTAGTGCATTGATGCTTAACCGCTTTTGAGTTTTATGAAACCGTTACTGAGTTGCTTACTTTTTTGTTTTACTTTGTTTTATAGTGCCAGCAGTGCCGCTTACAACGAAGCGATGTGCATTCTTATAAAACAAGAAATGCAGCAATATAGTAACGACAAAACTAGCCGTAAGTACCGTAACGCCGCTCGCGACTACAAAAAAAACTGCAGTAACCCGGCACGTACTCAACCAGCAACAAAGCCTAAAGCGCAACCCATTATTGAACAACCCATCCCTGAGATTACAAAACCGCAAGTAACTGAGCCTGTTTCATCTGTTGTAAATACCCCTATTGCAGAGAGTCAAACCCAGTCATCACTTGCACACGTTGAACAAACAGTAGCAACAGCGTCTGAGCCAGATATTGAGCAAAGTATTAAACATACTCAAAGTACAACTGTTCCAGCATCAGCAAGTACCGAGCCTAATGAGCCGCAAACCAATAAAACAACAAACGATGAACAAACTGATGCTGCAACAAATGATCAGCCTAGCATTGATACAATCACGCAAAACAACACAACTCCAGCAGTTACAAAATCAACAGTAGAGCCTTTACAAACGGCCATGCCGGTTACCGTAAATGCCACAGAGCAAGTTAACGGTGTTGCCTCATCAATCCCTAAAAAATCAAATATGTTGTCGCTAGTATTACCCAGTGTGGCGCTACTCTTAGTGGTAATAATTGGGGTTGTTGTATTAATGCGCCTACGCCATGTTAAGCAAAATAACGAGCCTGCCGATACCAGTATGCCACTAGCTGCTCCCCCTACTAAGTGCGATGACAAGCAAAGTAGTACTGCTATTGATGAATCTAAGACTCTTGATACCAGCAAAAGCGAGCCAAAAACAACAACCGAAAGTGCCGAGCCAAACGCAAACGAAGTGAGCACAGCTAAAGTAAAGCAAATCCCGAATACCGCAGAGTTTGAAGCCGCCGCTAAAGCCACTTTAGAACGGATAAAAAATGCCACCGAGCATGCAGAGCCACAAGTAAGAGACTTTGATCCCGAAGCCAAACCAATCAAAAAACAGCGCAAGCCGGTTAATCAGCCTAGCGAGCCTGTACCAACGACTAAAAAAGAAGCACCTATTGCAGCTGAGCCCATTTCGCCTCAACAACCAAAGGCAGACTTACATTCGCCTAAACAACCGCGCTCACCGTTAACGCCATCTACCGAGCACGACTTTAAAGAGCCTGAAATACGCACCTTCGATCCCAACGCCCCCTTACCCACTAAAAAAAGTGCGATAAAACCAGAACAAGTAAAGGTATCGCCAGTTGAACCCACTAAGCCTGATATACCGCCACAAAGCAGTAACCCATTTGCTAACTTATCGCTTGATGAAAGTTGGGATCCAAATTCACCACAAAAACCGAAAGTGGAAGAAAAGCAACGCGCCCCTAAATCACAAGCATTAATTGAAGCTGAAGAGCGTGCAAAAAACATGCAAACAAAAGAATAATAGAGTACGCTGTACTTATTAAAAGGTGGCTTTAAATCTAATACCAATTCGCTTAATCAAGTGGTCTGTTTTGAGGCAGGAAAAATGTGTTGATAGCTAGGCAAAAAATTTGCTATTTAGTTGTTCTCAGCAATTGCTCCTGCATTGCTCTACCTTCTGCATCCATGCAGTCGTAAATGAGAGTTTTTTAACGCAGGTAGCGACACGTTTAGCCCCGTAAAATGATTAAGTATTATTGCCGACTGATCTAGCTTAAGCGTGCATTCAGTTTCACTCACTACAATAGCCTACTTTTTGAACAGCACCGATCACAACCTAATGGCTAAGAAGGAGTAAACTATACATATGCATGTGATGTTATCAGCTAAATTAAGATACCTTATTTTTACCGCATCTTTTTGTCTGATGGCTTTAGTGAGTGATTACAGTAACGCAATTGAAGCAATTCAACCCAAAAACGAACAGCCCACACATACCACTACTTTAAATATAAGTACCGGCGAATGGCCCCCTTTTTTAAGTGAATCATTACCTCATCAAGGTGTGATTGCCCATTTAATCACCGACTTATTTGCACAAGCCAATATTAAGGTTAACTTTACCTTTTTACCCTGGCCGCGTGCTTACCACGACACCATTAATGATAAATACGCAGCCACCGCCGTATGGATGTTTGAACAACAACGTACTGAGGATTATTTTTACAGTGAGCCAGTGTTAAACGAGCGTTTTGTATTTTTTTATCACAAAAAACGCCCTTTTGATTGGCAAAACCTAAACGATTTAAAAGGCTTATTACTCGGTGGTGGGCTTGCTTACAGCTATGGCGAAGAGTTTGATAAAGCACTACAAGCGGGTCTATTTGATATGTCGCGAGTAAGTACCACAGAGCAAAACTTTAAACGCTTAGCTATGGGCAGAATAGACGCCTTTGCCGAGGAAAAAAGCGTAGGCTATCACATATTGGCAGGTCAACTACCTACAATAAAAAATGCCATTGTGCATCACCCAAGGCCACTATTAATCAATAAAAGCTTTGTCATGTTCCCTAAAAATAACGAATACAGTAAACAATGGCTTGAGATTTTTAATCAGCAATTACTTAAATTTAAACAAAATGGTCGCTACCAAACTTACTTTGATGCGTTAGATAATGGCGCTTATCAGCCCACAAATAACGCCCTGGCCGACTGACCTGGCATGGGTTGCGAGCTACGAGCTAGGTTTTAGGTTTTAGGTTTTAGGCTTTAGGTTTTAGGTTTTAGGTTTTAGGTTTTAGGTTTTAGGTTTTAGGTTTTAGGTTTTAGGTTTTAGGTTTTAGGTTTTAGGTTTTAGGTTTTAGGTTTTAGCAGTAGCTCGTTAATACTAATTATATTCGATAACACTTTACGA